>JAPLJE010000637.1 GCA_026388755.1 Deltaproteobacteria bacterium
AGCAACGACTCCGGCCTGATGCATGTGGCCGCGGCGCTGCATATTCCTCAAATCGCCATCTTCGGTTCCACGGACCACACCACCACCTCTCCCAGAAACCATCTCAGCCACATCATTCGCATGCCCGCAGATTGCAGCCCCTGTATGAAACCGGACTGCCCAATCGATCATCGGTGCATGGATGCCATCACCGTTGATCACGTCCTGGACCTTGCCCTGGAACTTCTCACCGGCAGGCGGCTATCATGAATATACTTATTATCAAACTGAGCGCCATCGGCGATGTCATTCACACCCTGCCGGCCTTGAACGCCATTCGCTCGGCCTATCCATCGGCGTACATCACCTGGCTGATTGAAGAAGCGGCAGCACCCCTGATTATCGATCATTCAGCGCTGGACCGGGTCATCGTCTCCAGAAGAAAAAGTTGGATCAGGGATCTTCGGAAGGGACAGTGGAAATCCGTTATCAACGAGACAGCCGGATGGGTTCAGACGCTTCGGGATACCGCTTATGATCTTGTCTTTGATTTTCAGGCCCTGCTCAAAAGCGGGGTTCTGGTTGCCCTTTCCAGAGGCAGGCGAAAAATCGGGTTTGACCGGGGGATGGAACATCAGGAACACAGCTATCTGTTTCTAAATGAGCGTGTTGCACCAGTGGATATGAATTGCCATGCCATCCTGCGCAGCCTGATGATGCTGGATGCCGCGGGTATTCATTACCGGAACATCACCTATCGGCTGCCGATCCATGATGATGACCGCAAGGCAGTTGCCCGTCTTCTTGAACTTGGAGGGATAAACAATTCCCGTCCCCTGATATGCATCAACCCGGTTGCCAAATGGACAACCAAGCTCTGGCCTAACGAGCGTTTCGCGGAACTGGCGGATCGTCTTTCGGAACGCTACCTGGTTTCTCCCGTATTCACCGGCGCCCCGGAAGATAAAGAAACGGTGCTGGACATTCTGTCCCGCATGACAGCCCGGGCAGTGGATCTGACCGGAAAAACCAGCCTGAAAACCCTTGCAGCCCTGTATGAAACAGCAGATATGCTGATATCCACGGACACCGGCCCCATGCATCTTGGCGCAGCCGTGAATACACCGGTTGTCGCGCTCTTTGGACCGACTGCCCCCTGGCGGACCGGACCCATGGGCGATCAGCATCAGGTGATTCGAGCCGATCTGCCGTGCAGCCCCTGTTACAAGCGCCAGTGTCAAACGTGCGACTGCATGAACCACATCCATGTGGACCAAGTTCTGGAAAGCGTTGCCCGGGTCATGACGGCTCAAATTAACTAGCCGTTTACGAAAGAACTCATCATGGACATCTCTGTCATTATCGTCAACTGGAATACCCGGGATCTGCTGCTGAACTGCATCCGTTCCGTTTATGAAACGCTCCGGGATATTTCATTTGAGATCTGGGTAGTGGATAATGGATCGACAGACGGAAGCCAGGAAGCGGTAAAAACTACTTTTCCCCAAATTCAGCTAATTGAAAATACGGAAAACAAGGGATTTGCGGCTGCCAACAATCAGGCCCTGAAACAAATGAACGGGCGCTATGCGCTGCTGCTGAACTCAGATGCCGCTTTGACGGACGGAGCTGCTCAAAAGCTTCTATCGTTTATGGAATCCACTCCGACAGCAGGCATGGCTTGCGGCCAGCTTCTGAACCCGGATGGCTCCCGGCAGAATTCCATCGCCAGTTTTCCAACCCTGCTGACCCTGATTTCCAATGAAACCCTTTTACGAATCGTGTTTCCGGAAAAATTTCCCAGCAAGCGCCGGAATTACCCCGATCCCATCCCAGTCGAATCGGGAATCGGCGCCTGTCTGATAATTCGAAAAGCCGCCATGGACGCGGTCGGCATTTTTGATGAAGCCTTCTTTTTTTTCTTTGAAGAAACCGACTGGGCCTATCGAATGCGGCTGGCCAACTGGCAAATCTATTTTGTTCCTTCTGCCCGCATCATTCACGCCCAGGGTAAAAGCGCCGGAAACAGCGTCGCACCCAGAATCCTTTTTTACAAATCGCGCTACATCTACCTGAAAAAATGGCATCCCAAAAGCTATTCCCTGATGGTCCTGATCCTCTTTATCCGCCTTCTGGTCAACGTTGCCCTCTCATTATTGGGGTCCGCACTCACTTTGGGACTTGCCCCGCGTCTTTTTGACAAAACGCTTATTTACTTTCGACTCATTGCATGGCATTTTAAAGGATGCCCATGATCTTTAACACGTTGTAACCAAACACAGCAAAGATGATGTTTAGCCAGAGGCCCCTCCTTTTCTCTCAAATCGGAGAACCAGAAAATGCGAATCGTCCTGTTATACGCTCCGCCCTGGAAAATTGCTCGAAATGGCGATCCTGTCTATCCCTCCGAAGAAGGACCTCCGGATAATGTCGATCCTGCGGCCGTCACTGAAGGTGATTTTATTCAAGCCCCTTATGGGCTGCTATCGCTGGCCGCGCAAGCCCTGAGAATTGGACTTAACGTTCAGACCGTAAATGTTTCCAATTTTCCCTGGCCGAACATCGAAAACCTTATTCGTCACCTCAACGCGGATCTGTTCGGGCTTTCATGCATCACGGAAAACCGGCGCGGAGTGGCGATGCTGGCGCAGCTGATTCGAAACATTCATCCCGGATCCCACATTGTCGTCGGCGGACCCCATGTCACGGCGCTGCCAATCGAAACCCTCCGGCATGTTCCAGCCATCGACACCGTTGTTGTTGGAGAAGGCGAAGAAACGTTTCTGGACATCGTTCGATGCCTTCAGGAATACCGACCGATCCAGGAAATTCCCGGAACCGCTTGGCGCACTTCAAATGGCTTCCAACTCTCCCCCCCCCGAGAACAGATTGGGAATCTGGACACGTTGGTCCCCCCAATAGACTATTTTGACCTGCACACCATACTGACTTCCCGGGGGTGCCCGATGCACTGCACCTTCTGTGGCAGCCGCCTGATGTGGGGAAAACGGGTGCGATTCCATTCCGCAGAATATGTGCTGGATATGCTGGAGACGGCAGTCAACCGGCGAGGCCTGCGGATACTGTCGATCAAGGACGATACGTTTACGGCAGACCGGGCTCGGGCGCTGGCCATCTGTGAGGGAATCCGGAAAAGGCACCTGGAATTCATTTGGAGCTGCGATACCCGTGCGGACTATCTGGATGACGAACTTCTGTCCGAGATGAGGCGATCCGGTTGCACCCGGATCAGCATGGGAGTGGAGTCCGCTTCAACTGCCATTTTGAGAAATATCAATAAACGACTGTCACTGGAACGGCTGTTCGATGTGACCCAGGCAGCCAAAAAATACGGCATTCAAACCCGATACTACATGATGGCCGGGAACCGTGGAGAAACCCTGGAAACCTTCCACCAGAGCCTGGATTTTATCGGCAGGGCCAAACCCAATCAATTTGTTTTTTCACAGCTCCACCTGTATCCGGGCACGGAGGAATTCGACATCTTTATGCGGCACGGACTGGTATCTCCTGAAATTTTTTTCACACGGAATTTTTTCTGCCTCACCTGCTTTGCCGGCAACAAAGACGATGAGAAAAGCATCCGAAAGTCTTTGAGTGCCATTTCCGGAGTCCAGGACTGCTGGGAATACGGTGTTTCGGATTATCAAACAGCCTTGAGCCGAATGCCGGAAATGCATTCGCTTCATATGGACCTGTGCCGGGCATATCTACGGGAAGGAAATCCGAATGCCGCCGAGCAACACCTGCGCCGCGCGGTCGAGCTGGGTTTTTTTCTGCCGGGACTGGTTCTTAATTTGTATGCATGCATTGCCGCAACACGCACCGACATCGAAAGGTGTAGATTCTATCTGGATGAGGCATTGGCTATTCATCCGCATCAAGTCATCATCGAAAATCTGGAACGATTGGAGTCCTGGCTGGACAGCAGCAACATGCAGAACGGCACGCCATTGAAACTGGCCCCAGGGGATGGATTTGAAAGCACGTTTATCTGCAGGCAGCCGGAGTGCCCGGATGCTTCCAACATGGATTAAGGCCGCGTGAGGAGCCCATGAAGAATTTCTCTTCTGACATCTGGGAATCTGCAGTCGTTTCACCGGCAACGGCGATTGGAGGGCCGTACCGTCAGAGAGCGGGCACAGGCCCTGATTGACATTGCCCATACCGACGACCGGGCCAGCCTTGTGGAGGCTGCCAGGAAGCGAAACATTGTGTATCCCAACCAGATATTCATAGCAGAGAGCACACACCTCTATCCAGCGGACATCACCGCCGTCCATACGTTCCGCGGCGACATTAAGATCAGATTCCGAGCCATCAGACCCTCTGATGAAGAAGGCATGCGTCATCTGTTTTACCGGTTTTCTGACGACGCGGTTTACTACAGGTATTTCATTCCATCCGCAGCATGCTGATTCGGCTGGCCAGAGAACGCGGCATCAAGGGATTTGTTGCAGATATATTATTCTCAAATACCGGTATGATGCAAGTTTTTCAAAAACGCGGCCTGCTGGTAAAGGCGCACCTGGAAGGCGGGGTCTTTAACCTGGTTATTCCTTTTGCAGCAGAGTGAATAGAAGAAAAACTCGATTTTGAACAGCACGGTTTTCATGTGCAAGTCAGATTTCTTGACGATATGACCACCATTGCATACCGGGTGTGACGGAGATTACTTATTCAACAATGAATTGCTTCAAGTTGACATCAAATATTAGCAACAATTAAGGAGATTGCAACATGCCGGTCACAAGAATAGTTACACGTTCAGTTTGTATTTTGGGTTTATTAATGATTCTAGGGAACCCTCTTGTTTTTGCCGCGGAAGTTAAAATCGGAGTTGGAGGCTCAGCAACTGAAGATATCTTCTATAAAATCATGGAACCAATGGAGAAGAGCACTGGCATTAAACTGGTGCTGGTTCTTGACGGACCTTCTGCTGCTTTGAGATCTCTGGACAATGACCTTGTGTCGGCAGCGGTGGGAGGGCTTAGTTTTCCGGATTGGATGACGATGATGGTAAAAGAAGGATATACACCTAACAAACCTACTGATTATAAATATCAAGAAATCGGCAGAGGCTTTATCAAGGTCATCGCCAATAAGAACACTCTGGTGAAAAAACTTTCAAAAGATCAGCTCAAAGGAATCTTTACAGGCAAAATTACGAACTGGAAGGAAGTCGGGGGTGCAGACACTCCTATCAAAATTGTGTATGCGAAAGGAACTTCCGGCACGAATACAGAATTTATGAATAAAATTATGGATACGGAGCCCTATACGAAGAATATTCTGGAAGCTTCAACGGCACCGGACCTAAAGGCAAAAGTAGTTGCAACTCCTGGAGCAGTTGGGCTGTCGTTTGTTTCTTTGGTGGATGAAACCGTTACAGCACCAGAAATTCCTGTATTGGAACGGCCCATCGTCATGATTACAAAAGGCGATATTCCTTATAACATATTAAAAGTGCTGGAATACATCCGCGGCGACGGTCAAAAATTCTTGAACAAGGATGTGGTCAAAGACAATACAGTGAGATAAGCTCTGAGTCAGCCGAAACTATAGAGAAAAGAGCTGCAATGAGCAACAAGCGCAAACGGTACAACGGCCGCTACGGCGTCCGATGATTTTCAATTTGCCGAGGCGGCCAGATACGAATCCGCTTAGAGTTATCTACTCCGCAAAAGTACAAAAAACCCACAAATAAAAAAGGCCTGGATGAGAAAATCTCCAGGCCTTTTCGGGTTAAGACTTTGTTTTATTCGGACGCAGGCTAACTAAGCCTGTTTTTGCTTTTGCAATTTTTCCATTTCCATCCTCAGGCTGTTTCGAATGCGTTTTATAGCCTTGGCGAGAGACCCGATCTCATCCTGTGAGGAATCATCGATCTTCATGGAAAGATCGCCCATACTCATTCTCTCGGCAGCGTCGGTCAGCATAATGATCGGCTGCGTAATCCGTTTTGCTACTACCATCCATATCAGAACAGTTGCTGCCATAGAAAGGATCAGAATCGAAAGCAAAATGAGTCCGCTTTTTTGGGCAGAAGCTTCGAACCTATTGGCTGTGTCCATAAATTCATCCGTGTATGTGCCCACGCCAATAGTCCAGTCCCACGGCGCATAATATATAAATCTTGACACCTTCATCCGCGCCTTGGGTTCCCCAACATTTTTCCAGAGATATTTTTGTTCACCTACCTCACCGGTTTTCAGGACTTTCGCCTTGTTAACCATCTCCATGATAAACAGGTTTCCGGCCTCGTCTTTGGAAGCTGAGATATCTTCACCATCACGCTTGCCGTCTTTCGAGACCACATAATAGCCTCTACCGTCCAGAACCCAAGCATAGCCGGTTTTACCCACCACAATATCCTGAATTGACTGCCTGAGACTCTTTAGCCTTTCTATCGGTATTCCCACATAAAGCATTCCGATGATTTTGTTACCGGTATCTCGAATGGGCTCATAGGCGGCAATATACCACTCCCTGACCACATAAGCCCTGCCGGTAAAAGTTTCTCCTTTTATGACTGAGGCGATCACCGGATCGGGCTTCCCGTCCGGGCCAACGCTGGGAATGAAGGTTCCGATTGCACGGGTTCCATCTTTCTTGGTAACGTTTGTGGCAATCCGAAGCATGTCCCCGGAAACATTGATCCGCTGAAAAACCGTACAGGTTACGGAAAGGGTCTCCTGAACCCGATCAACCACTGGAACAGGGACAGCCGGATCGGTCACCTGCCCGAGCCAGGAATTTCCCAATTTCATCCGGGGCAGTTCAAGTTTTGAAGATGCAAGAGAGTATTGATTCGTCGCATCCCAGCTCACCGTCTTTTCATCTGTCGAGAACCCGCCGCTGTTGAAAGCCATCTCGCGGGCGACATTCAAAGTGCTTTTTATGTCCTTCTCATTGACCTCCTGATGGGATGAAACCAAACTGTAAA
>JAPLJE010000300.1 GCA_026388755.1 Deltaproteobacteria bacterium
CTTCAGCATCTGTTTCATCCGCTTTCCGAATCCCCAGATATTCGTCATCATAATCAGTTACCAGCGCCATGGACAGCGGTACCAGCATTTCGCCCAGTCGGGAGTACTTCGATTGTATCGAAGCCGCCAGCTCTGCTGAAAGCTGAAGCAACTTATTCTGAATCTTATCCAGATTTGCCGTTGGATATTTTTCCCCTTTTTCAAATCCAGACAGTCCGCAGGTATACCCTTCACCGCCTATTGCAGTGGGAATACCGTAGAGTTTACAGGTCAGCGGTCTGAAATCATAAATCTCACACATCTCGGCATCATTTAACATGGGGCAGCGGATGCGCGTTTCCGCCATTTCATGCAGAATCTCTTTTTCTTCCTTGCCGGATTCAACCGCCTTGTAAGCGCTTTTTTTTAGTTTGTACAGTGTGCGGTCAATTTTATTGCAACGTTCCATCAGAATATTAAGGTTTTCGCCGTTGTATTTATTCCTGAACCGTTCATTGATATACATCGCTTCAATAAAGGTAAGGTCAAACACCGCATAACAGCAGTCTGCACAGAAGGGCTTACATTTAACACAATCGGGAAATTGATTTTTTACGGATTCGAATGCACGTTCAACAGATGCTGACAACGCTTCGTACTGCTCAAAAAACGGTTTAAATTGTTCTTTCATTTTTCTCTCTACCTGTTTCATGTGAAACATCTTTGATGGCAAAGTAAAAAATCCATCTGCTTGGTTGCGCTACATCCTTCATCATTGCGGCATACCCAAAAGAACGGCAGGCGGAACACCGGTCCTCAGAATTTGCGCATCTCGCATATGGAGCTTTTTACTTTGTCGTCATATTGGGATTCGATGCGCGAAAACAATGACAATGCTATTTACCGATACAAAACGAATTAAAAATGTGATCGAGAACTTCATCCGTGGTCTGCACTCCGGAAACTTCGTCAATGCTGTCCATCGCATCTCGGATATCCATGACAATAACCTCAGAGGGATTCATCCGCTGAATTCCGTCCATGGCTTGGCGGATGTGCGCGGCTGCTTTTTCAAATGCGCGCGCCTGTCTGAGATTGGGAATAAACCCAACAGTCTCTTGACCCTGGCTTTTCTCATGGACTTTCTTGACAATCAAGTCAACCAGCGTCTCCATATGGGTCTGTTCTTTTACCGAGATCGCCACAGAGGGGAGCGTTGAGAATCTATTATTCTCTATAACATAATCAGGGTCTGCCGCAAGGTCAATTTTATTAAAAACCAGGATGACAGGAACGCTTCCGGTCATATCCAGAAGCTGATTTTCCAGCTCATAATCGGAAACAGACGCATCCAGCAGCATGAGAATCAGATCAGAGGCGTGAATGCATTCATAAGTTTTTTCAATCCCCAGCAATTCAACGGTGTTCTGTGTGATGTGGATACCGGCGGTATCGGAAAAATTAACCGGTATTCCCCGAAAAATAACGGCTTCCTCAACAACATCCCTTGTGGTTCCGGGAATGTCCGTAACAATGGAGCGGTCTTTTTTGACCAGCCAGTTCATGAGACTGGATTTTCCGACATTCGGGCGTCCGATAATGGAAATTCGATAACCATCGCGAATAACGTGGCAGTCTTCATACTGCTGAATCAAACTCAGAATCGGCTCCAGCACGCTTGATTGAAGCTGCGGACAAACCGAAAGCAACTGCAATTCTTCCACCTCATCCGGAAAGTCGATTGAAGCCTCAATTCTCACCAGAATGTCCCGAATCACATCGCGAAGCTGCTTGACATGCTGTTTGTAAGCGCCGGTCAGTTGCGATGCGGCGGATTCAAGGGCTTTTTCTGATTTCGAATTGATAATGTCAATAACCGCTTCAGCCTGTGTTAAATCAATTCGCCCATTCAGAAAGGCCCGGCGGGTAAACTCGCCAGGGCCGGCCAGTTCGGCACCGTTTTGCAAGACCGCATTTAAAATGGCTTTAAGCACAGCATAACCGGAATGCGCCTGAATCTCGACCACATCTTCCCGGGTGTAGGAATGAGGGGCTTTCATAAACGCAAGAAGTACTTCATCCAGAACGGCCTGCGTGTCCGGCTGAACGATCGTGCCATAATATAGATGGTGAGAAAAAATCTGATCCGGCGGGAAATGACAACTGGAAGTGTTTGAACGCAGCAGCGAGTGGGGTTTAAAAATGGAAAGAGCAATAGACAAGGCCCGGCCACCGGATATTCTGATGATTCCAATTCCTCCACGACCTGAAGGGGTAGCAATTGCAGCGATAGTTGAACCATTCATACAAGCCCGCCATTTCACGCAAAAGATAACTTACGGTTCAGCAGGCATAAGGGGCTCCTGGCGACAGGTTTTCTGTGGCAGCACGATAATTTTCTTCAGATAGCCTTCCCCCATGCTTTTTGTTTTGACCCTGTGGTCGTTCTTCAACGCAATGTGAATGATTTTTCGATCCTGAGGATTAAAATTGCCGATGATTACGGGTTTTCCTTTTTGGCACGCTTTTTCAGCAACACGCAACGCCTGTTTTTGAAGATTATCCTGCCGTTTGGAAAAATAGCCTTCGATATCAACGATAATACGGGTTCTGTTTTCAGATGACTTGTTGACTATTTTTTTTAAAAGATATTGAATGGCTTCAAGGGTTTGACCTCTTTTACCGATGAGCGCCGCCGAATTTCCGCCCCTGATAGTATACACAATCTGCTTGCAGCTGCTTTTTACAACAATTTCAGCATCACTGGTCACTGAATCAACCAGCATTTGTAAAACAAGACTGCCCCGATCCACCGAATCCAAAAGCATCAATGATTCCTTGTCAATGCATTTCGAATCTGTCTTTTGAGAGTCATCAGCCCGCAGAGTGCTGTTTTCCCCTGAACATAGATCATGGCCAGATTTCTGAATGCCAGGTGTCGCCACCCGAATGCGCGCTTTTTTTATTCCGACCAATCCAAAGATTCCAGTGGCGCCAAAAGAAAGCACTTCGTGTTTCAACTGATCCCTGGGGATTTTTAAGGCTTCACATGCTTTGGTTACAGCCATCTCAACGTTTTTTGCCTCAAATTCAATAATAGGTGACATCCATACCCTCCATTATCAGACTGGCACGTCAAAATCCCGTATCATGATCAAGCGTATTTTTTTTGAATATAGTACTGCTGGCTTATGGAGACAATGTTATTGACTAACCAGTATAAAACCAGGCCCGAAGAAAAATTGATGAATATAAAAGTAAAGACAATGGGCATCATCATCATCATCTTTGCCTGCATCGGATCTCCCATTGGAGGTGACATTTTTTGCTGGATAAACATGGTGGCGCCCATAATGATCGTCAACACCGGAATACCGTACGGGGGTTCCATGAAGGGGATCGAAAACGAAAAATGCAATAATCGGTCAGGGGCTGAGAGGTCGGCTATCCATCCGATAAAAGGAGCATGGCGCAGCTCGATTGCCTCGTAAAGCATTCTGTACAATGCAAAGAACACGGGAATCTGAACCACCATGGGAAGGCACCCACCCAGAGGATTGACCTTGTAAGTTTTGTACAGGGCCATGGTTTCTTCATTCATTTTCTTTTTGTCATCTTTGTATTTTTCCCGGATTTGCGCCATCAGCGGTTGAATTTTTTTCATCTCGCTCATGGATTTATAGCTCTTTGAACCCAGGGGCCAGAGAATTCCCTTGATAATCAGCGTCAATACAATAATTGCTGCACCATAATTCGGAATATAGTCATGCAGAAAATTCAGGAGCCACAGTAAGGGTTTGGCCAGAATGTCAAAGAACCCGAAATGAATGGCCTTATCCAGTCCGATGCCCAGATTGGTAAGAATGGAAAGGCTTTTGGGCCCCATGTAGATTTTGTATTGAAATTTCCGTTGAACGCCGGAATCGATTTTGAATTCCGGTTCAACAAAAACATTGTCAAGCCGTCCGTTCGTGAGCGATAACTTGATGCTGGCGTCTGTTGGAACAACCGGAACAATGCTTGTTAAAAAATAACGCTCTTCAAGACAGGTCCAATTGATTTTACCGGAATACACATTTTTTTTCTGAAGATCTTTTACAGCGATTTGCTCAAGAGTGTTATTGATAAAGGCGCTTGGACCTTCAAATCCATAGCTGTTTTTTGCCTCTTTAAAATTACTGCTCAAGGATAACTCCAGATGATCCTGCAGCAACTTGCCGGAGCCGTTTTTAATGATAATATTCAATCCGATCAAGTATGAATCCGGATAAAATGTATATTGTTTTTCAATTATGATGCCGGAAGGGGACGTCCACAGAAACGATACTTCCTGGGAGCTGTCGCGAACATCAATGCTGTCGGAAGAAACGGTTGACAAAAAAACCGCATCGTTGAATTCCGAAATGCTGTTTTCAGAAAAAGACAGGTGAAGCGATCCGACATTGGGCAGGGTAATCAGTTCTTTATTCGGAGAATCGGATTCAACCGATTCACGATATTGCTTCAGAGTAAAATTCTTGAAAAAAGCGCCTTTGTCCGAAATGGTAGCCGAATATAGCGGAGTCTTCACCACAAGGTCTTTACTTTTTTGAAAAGCAGGCAGAGGCTGTTCCTTAATGGCAGTTTCCTGGGGTGAGCCTGCTGCAATTTTGTCTGCCGGCAAGGGGGCGTCAGGCTGTGTTTGAGCCGTCTGCTGCTGGGGAGGGGCAGTGTCCTGGAAAAAAAATCCCCAGACCGTAAAGACTAAAACAGAAAGCACAATTGCTATAAGTAAACGACCTTGTTCCATAATGACTCCCATGATTTCCCGATATGGGAAATCAGCTGATTACATAGTGAATGACATGGTTGATGTAATGAAGCGATATCGCTTGGATGGATAATGAGGCGTAGAATGAAAGGTATATTCATTTTTCAGGGAACTGGATCAACGCCGCCAGGGTGAAACGGATGGCATTTCAAAAGGCGTTTGAATGCCATAGCCCCGCCTTTGCAGGCGCCGTATTTCATTATGGCCTCGGATGCATACGCCGAACACGAAGGATAAAACCGGCAGCACGGCCCAATAAAAGGAGAAACGGCAAGTTGATACACCGTGATTGCAAAATTGACAAGATATCGAATCGTATGCAAACCCGTTAAAAAAGATGACTTTGCGGAATCGCCGCCGGCGCCACGACGGCGATTTTTGCGAATTTATCAAATAAACCATCCAGTATGGCTACCGTCTGCTGGAAAGAAAGGGTGGCCGACGGCTTTTTGGCGATCACATGAAAATCCCAACCATTCGGCACCGCGATGCTGTGAAGGCGATAATACTCCCTGACGCGCCGCTTGATCCGGTTGCGAACCACGGCGTTGCCGACTTTTCGCGAAACCGTAATACCGATGCGGGATCTGCTGGCCTTTCCACTTTTATAAACCAATACAAACCCCGAGCTGTGGACCGCCTTTCCGAAGGAATAAAATTCAACGAATTCATACCGTTTGAGAATGCGGGCTATTTTGGGAAATGCAAATGGCTTCAACAAAATGAGATGACAAAAACTGGATGGCGCATTCAGGAAAGGATCCCGGGTCTATAAAAAAGTATTTATTAAACCGTCAATCTTTTCCGGCCTTTGGCCCGTCTGCGGTTAATCAATTTTCGGCCTTCTTTGGTGGCCATGCGCGATAAAAAGCCATGGGTCCGTGATTTTTTGATCTGACTGGGCTGATATGTTCTTTTCATGCAAAAAAACCCTCAATTAAATGTGAATCCAGTTGTTGTTCGATATAACGATCTTTTTTCTGTTATTATAACCTTTTTAGATAATCACATTATTGTTTTCAAGTCAATAAAATTCCATTCGTTCCTCACGGAAGAAGAGATGCAGTTATCAAAATTTGTGCTTGCAATTTGCACATGAATCAGTCTATATATTTCCAGCATAAGGTCTTTAGATGCATTCCTATCCCTGATAAACGACCTTAATGATTTTGATAAAGTAGCCTGCCTTGTTTTTATTGTTGACAAATTCAATTTTTTGTTTACAATGGCGCTTTCATCAAGGGGCCGTTAACTCAGTCGGTAGAGTATCTGCCTTTTAAGTAGAGAGTCGTTGGTTCGAGTCCAACACGGCCCACCACCATCTGCGTCCCCATCGTCTAGCCCGGTCCAGGACATCGGCCTTTCACGCCGACGACAGGGGTTCAAATCCCCTTGGGGACGCCACTAATAATAACAAAGGGGTTTCGTTGAAAAACGTGGCCCTTTTTTCATTTGGTGGAAAAGTGATTTCCGACCCCATACGCACAAAGGGTTACGAAGCTATTTCGTAACCCTTTTTTTTATTTGGCTGAGGGACAAGGATTCGAACCTTGGTTAACGGGGCCAGAACCCGTCGTCCTGCCGCTAGACGATCCCTCAATTATTTTTTTAATCTACATAAAAGGAAGAACATCGTCAATATAAAAATTGCCAAAGACCATTAGATAACCTTTTCAGGGCTATTTTATTCGAGTTTTTTTCCGTAATTTTTCAGCTTTTCAAGAGCTTCTTCGGCAGCTTCAATGATTTCCACATCATGATTCAATCTTTTATTCAGAACTTCTTGAATTCGTTCGATAGAGCCGCCATTATCGAATTCTCCCACCAGATAAAGAATATCCCCTTTAACCTTGTCATCAGCCGCATCGAATCGATCCCATAACGGCATCATCGTTTTTTGCGCCAGCACCGGATTTTCCCCTGCTATCGTTTCCAAAGTCACCATGGCCCCAAGCCGAACGGGCCATTTGGGGTGAACCAAAAGATCTAACAGGGCAGGAAAAATCATGTTCTTTTCCATCATCATTTTCGACAACAGGCTTGCATTGCCGTCCGCAATCATGTTCATCAAGGTGTCGACTTCGAGTCTTGAAGGGTCTCGATGGATGATTGCCTCCAGGACTTCCTGAATTTTGACGGTGCCAGTCCAGCGGAATTGCTCATCCAGAACCAGTGTGGGAACTGACTGAATTCGGTCGTTGCTGGCTTCTTCCATGTACAATC
>JAPLJE010000791.1:0-604 GCA_026388755.1 Deltaproteobacteria bacterium
ACTTTGAATTGGGAAGGATTATCGGCGCAACCAATATTGTAAAGGAATTTGAACGGACCATTTTCAATGAGCTGGATATGTTCATCGAAGCAAGCAACATCGATCGCTTTGGAAAAAATTTTCAGGACAGCACCGAAATACATATACCAGCAGTGCATTGGGGTCTGACATCCAAATCCGTACTCGTCATGGAGTTCATTGAAGGGGTTAAAATGGATCAGGTGGATGCCCTCCGGGCTATCGGCATTGATCCAGAAGAAATTGCCTTGATCGGACTGCGATCTTTTTCCAGACAGCTCATGGAATTTGGTTTTTTCCACGCGGATCCTCATCCAGCCAATACCATTGTCATGGCGGATGGTCGCGTCGGCATTGTGGATTTTGGTATCACGGGCTATCTGGATGATGAAATGATGCAACATGTCGCCCACCTGCTGCTGGGTTTTGCCGAACATGATTACGACATGGTGATGGAAGCCCTTGGAAATGCCGGAATTCTTCGGGAAGACATGACGAATCTCAAGGATTTTAAAACCGATCTCAAGGACGTATCAGAGCCGTTTTATGGTCGCTCCCTGAAAACCATTTCCGTCAGGGATGTTTA
>JAPLJE010000791.1:670-5719 GCA_026388755.1 Deltaproteobacteria bacterium
AAAAATTTCTTGAAAAACGCTATGCTCCCGAAAACCTGTTCTCCGAGATGGCAAAAGACTTCAAGGACATGGGGTCTCACCTGAAAATGGCGCCCAAATGGCTCCATGATATTCTGAAACAAACCGCGGCTGGAAAACAGCGGCTTGAGCTGCATCACAGCGGTTTTTCCAGCATGGATACCCAGATGGAAAAAGGCATCAACCGGCTGACTATCGGCATTATCATTGCCGCATCCACCATTGCCGCATCCCTGATTCTGAATTCCTCTCAAAAAGTGCTGGAATTCTCCTTCAACCTGTTTGGCCGGCAGACCCTCACCATTACCGGAATTCTGGGACTGACAGGTTATACGGTCGCTACAATTCTGGGCATCTGGCTAATATATTCGATATTTCGATCCGGGAAAATGTGAGGGTAGGGATGACAGAGGTTTTAGCTATTTAATGCAGACTTTACGAACCTCAACCAGGTTGCAGCTTCCGCCAAAGATTTTTTCGATGCCATCCTGTTTAAGGGTCCTCATGCCATCTTTTATAGCCTGCTCCCGAAGTACTTCAATCCGGGTTTTGTGCTGAATTATCTCTTTGATGGCATCGGTTCCCATCAGCAGTTCATGAATCCCCATCCTGCCGCGATACCCGGACTTGTTGCAAGCCTCGCAGCCCACAGGCCGATAAAGCTCCAGAGAATCCGTATAGGGGATATTGATATTTCGGTAAAATTCATCCTGCCCATACTCTCGCACCAGTTCTTCAAATTCGGTTCGAGCGGGATGATAGGGTTTTTTACATTCTCTACATAGTTTTTTGACCAGGCGCTGCGCCAGAATACACAAAATTGCATCTGAAAAATTGAACGGATCCATCCCGAGGTTCAGCAACCGGGCGATACTTTCCGGAGCACTGTTGGTATGAAGGGTTGAAAAAACCAGGTGACCGGTCAGTGATGCTTCTATGCAGATCTTTGCAGTCTCTTTGTCCCGCATTTCCCCAACCATGATCACATCCGGATCTGCCCGCAAAAATGCCCGCATGGCAGCGGCAAAGTCCAGGCCGATTTTTGGCTTTACCTGAACCTGACGAAGCCCTTTCTGAGAAATTTCAACAGGATCTTCCACAGTCCAGATTTTGGTTTCGGATTTGTTAATATACCCTAGAGCAGAATGCAGCGTGGTTGTTTTTCCGGAACCTGTCGGCCCGCACACAACAACAAGCCCGTATGGCATGGTAATAAAGCGGATAAAATTTTCCAGGTTTTGTTTTGAAAATCCCATCAAATTCAGGGAAATCGGCTTGTCCACCCCAAGAAGACGAAGCACGACGTCTTCCATTCCCCCCTGGGTTGGAATCGTTGCAACGCGTACCTCGATATCCTTTCCGCTGAATTTTTTGAATTTGATTTTTCCATCCTGAGGTTTGCGGTGTTCCGAGATATCCAGATCTGCCATAATCTTGATGCGCGACACAACAGCATTTCGATAATGGTAAGGGATGGTCTGATAGATCTGGCAACTGCCATCTATTCGAATTCTGACCAAGGTATTTTCTTTGCCCGGACAGGGTTCGATATGTATATCCGAGGCCTTTCTCTCAATCGCATCCAGAATGATCTTGTTAACCAGTTGCACCACAGCGCTGTCTTCTTCTCCAATGACAGGTTCCGTTTCCGCAGCCTCACTGTTTTCTGCCTGAAGTCTGGAGAGAATATCCTCTATCCCTACCGCCTGTTTTTCAGCATGGGTAAACAAGTCGATATAGCGAAAAATATCATCCTGCAACGCCACACAGTAGTGTATGTGCCCATCTTTATTAAAAATAGACTTGATTTCATTTGTCTTCTGAAGATCGGATGGATTGTCCATGGCAACAACTATCTTTCCATCTTCAATCCGCAGCGGAACCCAGACATTATGGCGCATAAATGGCACTTTAACGCGTGAAAGCAGTTCGTCCGGAACCGGTGTATCGGGATTGAATTCAACAAAAGGGACTTTGAAGAACTGACTCAGGGACCTGCCGATTGTTTGTTTGGGAATTTTAAGCTGGTTGTGCAATACCGATTCAATAGGCTCGCTGCCCTGACGCGCATCCAAAATGACTTTTCTCAGTTCATCCCGTGTCAAAACGCTGTTGTCAATGAGATAGTCGAACTTCGAATGCCGACGGTTGGACATTCGCTTCTGATTGAAAAAAGCGATGCCAAGAATCCTGCCGATTTCGTGGATAGACTGCTCATCCCTGGAAATGAAAAAACCGCCGGAATTGCGGTTTATCAACTGAATCACCCCCAGCAGTTCTTTATGATGAGCAATGGGGCACGCCAGAACCTGCCGGGTTACGTAACCGGATTTTTGATCCCAGGTTCTGTCAAACCGCAGACAAGGATCGATACCGGCAAGTTCATGGTCATCATAAACATTTTTTACACGAATCAGTTTCTGCGTAAAGGCTGAAAACCCTGCGATGCTGTTGGGGGATACAGGAATACGAATCTCAGCAATTTCATGTCCGGATTTATACCGGGAAACCAGTTCCTGATTCGGTTTATCAATCACATAGATGGTAATGCGTTCTGCATCAAAGAGTTTGATAATTTCATCTTTCAGATGAACCAGGATTTCATCCAGGTTCAAGGCTGAATGAATCCGATTTCCGATTTCCTGTAGTTTTCTGCGATATCCTACCTCTGCCTGAAGGTTTTGAAGCCTTGTATCATTTGTGCTGATTTTCTCAGAAGTCAATGACATACGATCCCCATCATCCAGTTTGCAAATGGAGATTTATAGGCTATGAGTTACAAGTTTATGGAGAACGCATTTCGGTGTATTTTTTATAGGTATTTGCCAATTTTTTGATGCCGCCACCAATGAGCAATATACCCAGAAGATACAAACAAAAATAGATAAATCCGATAACATCGGCAAATTGGGGTATGGCCTTGATCTGTGGCATGAGCTCTGGAATTCTGAAAAACATCCCGATACCTGCCAGAAAAAGGGCAATCCCCCAGATAAACTGCAAGGTGATCTTGTCTTTTGTCATAATCATCCTAAATGTGAGACATTTCAATTCCTGGAACCAACGCACTGCAGAACGTACAGCGGCTTTCCAGAATCCGGTTTTTTCGGATGGTAAATCCCCATCTTTCGATGAGCAGCTTCCCGCAGTGATGGCAATACGTGTTTTCACCATTATCGCCGGGAACATTTCCGGTATAAACATATTTCAAACCGGCATGAATACCGATTTCCCTGGCGTTAATCAAAGCGTTCACAGAGGTTGGCGGGCAATCGGTCAGTTTATATGTCGGATGAAAGCGGCTGATATGCCAGGGAGTGTCTGATCCAAGATCCGAGACGATAAAATCAGCCATTTCGGAAAGCTGGACAGGATCATCATTCATGCCGGGGATCAGCAGCGTTGTAATTTCAAGATGAATCCCCATTGATTTCATCAGTCTTAGGGTTTTCTGAACCGGCTTGAGGCTGGCGCCGCAAACTTCTTTATAGAATTTTTCATGAAAAGCCTTTAAATCCACGTTGGCGGCATCCAGATAAGGATGGATTTTCTCCAGCGCCTCAGGCGTCATATACCCGTTGGTCACAAATACGTTTCGAAGCCCTTTTTCATGAGCCAGTTTTGCCGTATCCAACACAAATTCAAAAAAAACCGTCGGCTCGGTATAGGTGTATGCAATGCTTCTGCAACCGGTTTTTTGCGCTTCGTCAAGAACCGACGACGAAGCGCAAAAGGTTCCAGCTATTTTTCCGTTCTGATCCGCAGGCATTCGAGAAATTTCAGCGTTTTGACAGAAACGGCATGAAAAATTACAGCCAACCGTTGCGATGGAATAGGACAAACTCCCGGGCATGAAGTGAAAAAATGGTTTTTTTTCAATCGGATCCACATGGCCAGCGATCAATCTGCCATAGACCAGCGTTTTTAAAATACCTCCCTGGTTTTCCCTGACACAGCATTTTCCCCGTTGGCCTTCGGATATCACGCACCGGTGACTGCACAGATGGCACTGAACTTTCAAGTTCTTTAATGGTTCATACAGACAGGCTTTCATTGACCCTCCAATCGAATCCATTTTATCCAGGAACCGGGCCTGCAGTCCTTTTCGGCCGGTATTCCAGGGCCAGGGGCCTGGTTTTGAACCGGGGAACCAGAATTGCCACTATTCCCGCATAAGCCCCAAATGGACAGTTCTGCAAAAGTCTGGATTGCTCCATTCGATAAAACAGCCGCATCAGCGAGAGCGGAAAATGACATATGGTTCGCGAATCTATGGGAACATCGCCGAGAAGCCGGCGCAAAACGCCTTTGATTTCCCCGATACTGAAATACTGCAACTGATCCTGAATGCTTTCAGATAATAAACCATTGATACGCCGACGATATCCTTTCATCGCAAAGCGGTTCATTATTCCGATATAAACCTTGTCTTTTGCCACGCGACAGGCTTCTTCGATAACCGCTTCATAGTCATCAACAAATTCCAAGGTGGAATTCAGGCAGACATAATGGAATGAATTGTCTTCAAAAGGCAGATCTTCGCCAGACCCCCGATGCAGATCCACCCGATGACCTACCTGGTGCTGGGCAATATCGAGCATATAGGGAGAGGGGTCAATACCGGTAACCTGCAGACCTTTTTCTATGAACGGGATCAGGCCGGATCCAGATCCACAACCGACTTCCAGAACAAACTTACCCCTTAGAGGGTCAAGCATATCCATCATCAGCCGCTGCTCAAGCGCCTCTGTTCGTTTAATTTCCGGTCTTTTTGCCCACTGTTCGTAGGCTCTTGCAGTATGAAAGTCAAAAATATAGCTCATAAGAGCTATTATGAAAAAAAAAGAGGGTTAAATCAAGGAAAATCCCGGAAGGGTCGAATCCTCGATCAAGGCTGAAATTAAGGAATTCATCTTTCAGTGAAGTTTTTCCTGAAAGCCTGAACAACCCCGTGACACCGGCAGGCAGTGCTCAGGAGAATGGATTCGGGAAACTGCTGCACTGCAATGAGTGTATTGAACAATGCACCCG
>JAPLJE010000791.1:5808-6865 GCA_026388755.1 Deltaproteobacteria bacterium
GGTACACAAGTCCTGGGGTTCGGAGCAGTTATCAGGGCAGACAAAGGAGGCATTACTGACAAAAATCTCGCCTGAATTTCCAGAAAACACATTGGGAAGCGATTTGCGAATGTTTTCAGGGATTTCAACGGGAGCAATCGAAATATCAGGCAACAGCCTCACCCGAATCCACTCATAGACCAAGTGAACCGGGATGACCGGGATGACCCAACCGGGCTCATCAGCATCCGTCAGGTAATGATTCAGATAGGAAACTCCGTCCATGCAAATCGTAGTTATACCCGGTTCGGAGATGGCTTCACAGGCTTTCGAACAGTGGTCAACAACGGTAATGGCGGATTCCGGATAGCGTTCTTTCATGGCGGATATGGCTTTTTGACCAAATCGACCCGCACCGATAATCCAGATATGTTTCATGAAGGGGTCACCGTAAGGAAATGATTCTTATCGAATTCAAGAAGCCGATATCATGTACCCGATAGACCCGGCGATTTTTATAGGAAAACATTATGATTTTTTTGAAAGGAAACAACGAGGAAGTCTTTGGTACGCCCGGCTGGACTTGAACCAGCGGTCTTCAGCTCCGGAGGCTGACGCCCTATCCCCTGGGCCACGGGCGCAAAAACATGTCAAACATAAGTCGTGACAAGACGTTTATCAGCTTATGTTTACGATATTAAATGAACGTGAAGAATAAGTCAAGTCATATGAAAGCCTCAAAAAAACGCATTGTCTTGATCTCGGTACATTTGCGAAAAGTGCATAACGCGAATCGTCACGATAAAATTTCATGCCTGGGAAGCCCTTGTGATTCATTAGCATCACATGTACTGAACACCATCCTTGGATTGACTCAGATAGGCTTTGGCTTCTCCCACGACATACAGCGACCCGGCCACGCAGATCACATCTTCAGGCCGCGCATTTTGAACGGCAAAGGCGATGGCGCGGGAAACTTCCGGAATCATCTGAACATCAGGCGTTATGGCGGCTGCGATCGGATACAGGATGTCAACAGGCAATGCCCGGTCAATTTTTGGGCTTGTCAAGATCACTC
>JAPLJE010000583.1:0-1684 GCA_026388755.1 Deltaproteobacteria bacterium
GAAAAAGCTTGGTTGGAGATATAGAGACATCAGGATAGATTCATGACACATATACGGCTTAATAAATATCCATATTTTTATTATCGGTTAAAACTCTTTTTTGCACTATCCCGAACTCCTCATGGCCTCATTGATATGGCAACTCCGGTTTTTGCAGCATTGATCTGGATAGGTCATATTCCTTCCTTCTCTGTTGTGTTTCTGGGCCTTTTGACCACTTTTGCAGGCTACACTGCGGTTTATGCTTTAAATGACATCGTGGATTATCGTCAGGATCAACAGACAGTTTTGCAAGGGAAAACCTGTCCGGCTCACGGGGATCTGGATGCCATTCTGGTACGTCACCCGATGGCCTGCGGTTTTCTGTCATTTCGAGAAGGGCTGATATGGACAATGTCCTGGACGGTGCTGACCATTATCGGAGCCTATCTGTTAAATCCGGTATGTCTATGGATATTTGCAGCCGGGTGTGCGCTGGAAGCCATATACTGCCAGCTGTGGCGGGTCAGCCATTACCGCACCCTTGTCAGCGGGGCCGTCAAAACCCTGGGAGCGGTTGCCGCGATATTTGCGGTTGACCCGCATCCCTCTGTCGTATTTTTGACAGCGCTTTTTTTGTGCCTCTTTTTCTGGGAAATCGGTGGCCAGAATATCCCCAATGACTGGACCGATGTTGAAACCGATAGCCGGTTTGGGGCCAAAACCATTCCCGTCCTGTTGGGCACCCATCGGTCGAGCATGATCATTCTGGGAAGCATTCTGCTATCGCTGCCGTTAAATACTGCAGTATTTCTACTCTCCTCTGTCTATTATCCGCCGATATACCTCATTGCCAGCCTTATCGCAGGCATTTATCTTCTACTTTTGCCCGCTCTTCGTCTTTGGGTTTCCCAGTCCCGGCTGGATGCCATGATGCTGTTTAACCGGGGCAGCTATTACCCAGCGTTTCTGATGGGAATCGTGCTGATTAAAGCAATGGTTTAGGCGGCAGACATGGGAGCGATTTCTTGAAACCACACTCTTTCTTGCTTCTAAGGGGACTCACCCATCCCCGCCTTCCCGCTATTCTGGCTGTAACAGCCGTCCTTCTATGTCTGCCGGCGCTCTGGGTCGGCTGGCAGTGGGACGATTATGCCCACCAATTGGCATTGCACCAGTTTCCGGAAACCCGCCAATTAACCCCTTCGCCATTATTCATGTTTACTTTTGCAAACGGGGATATTGCGCAAAATCACCGGCTGATGGATGCTGGATGGCTCCCTTGGTGGTCTCTCGAAAACCTGCGCCTGGCTTTTTTCCGGCCATTAACCGTACTGACCCACTGGCTGGATCATTCCCTCTGGCCCGATTCGACAGTCCTCATGCACTTTCACAGCCTGATCTGGCTGGGTCTGCTGATCTATGTTTCCGCAAAACTGTACCGCCGGTTGATGGGAACAACCTGGATTGCGGGAATGGCCGCGCTTTTATTCGCACTCGATGACGCGCATGGGGTGCCAGCAGGCTGGATCGCCAACCGGAACGCGCTGATTGCTTCTGTTTTTGTGATCTTGACCCTGATTTCCCATGATGCCTGGCGAAAAAAAACATGGAAACCCGGTGTGGTGATCGGCCCCATTCTGTTTCTATGTGGCCTTCTTGCCGGTGAAATGGCGCTTGCCGGCGCCGGATACCTTCTGGCCTA
>JAPLJE010000583.1:1758-7196 GCA_026388755.1 Deltaproteobacteria bacterium
TTGCCAGCCTGGTACCATATATCGTTGCAGGCGGTCTCTGGCTGATCCTGTACCGTGCGCTTGGCTTTGGCGCGTTTGGATCATCATGGTATGTTGATCCGATCAGAGATCCAATTGCTTTTTTTCAGGCGATACTGGAGCGGGTGCCGATCCTCCTGATGGGCCAGTGGGGATTTATCTCCTCAGACCTGTATATGATGCTCTCGATTCCGGCCATTCATGCCTTATGGGGCATTAGCGTCCTTTTCTTAATCGTGCTGTGTCTGGGAATCTTTCCGGTGGTCAGGTCAAATCCACTGGCAAGGTTTTGGGCGATGGGAATGGCTCTGTACCTGCCGCTGGTCTGCACCACGTTTCCGTTTGACCGGCTGATGATCTTGTCGGGGTTGGGCGCCATGGGCATTTTGGCCATATTCCTCAAAGACGCCTTAGCCTGCAACCGGTTGACACGGTTGGTGATTCCTTTTGAAGAATCGAATCGGATACCCGAAATATCCGCACAGCAATCGTTTCGGGGAAGACTGGCGATTGCTCTGGTCGTCATCCATCTGATTCTATCCCCGCTGTCTTTGCCATTCAGGGCTTGGAGCCCCGCGCTTCTGGGGAAAATGGTCCACAACGCCGCTGGCGTTTTACCGGCGAACACACCCCTGAATCAGCAGGAACTGGTGATTGTCAACAGCCCCTGTGCCCCCATTGGCGGGTTTTTTCTATCCGCCATTCGCCGTCTGCATGGGGATTCCGTTCCAAACCGTGTTTGCGTGCTCTCATCCACCATTTATTCCGTTGAAGTCACGCGCACCGACCTTTACACCCTGGTCCTGCGTCCCAAAGGCGGTTTTTTGAATCATGTGGGCTCGGCGCGCTCCGGAACCGATCAAAAACCGGCCTTTATGCACCTGGATTATATGTTTCAGCAGATGGACAGAACCTTTCGGGACGACCGCTACCCGTTTGTCAAGGATCAAGAAATAGACCTGACCGATCTTTCCATCAAGATTGCCGCACTCACGCTGGATGGCCGGCCCGCAGAAGTTGAGTTTCGTTTTTCGGTTCCACTTGAAGACGCATCGCTAAGATGGCTTCAGTGGCATAATGATACCTTGATTCCATTTTTGCCGCCGCCAATCAATGAAACCCTTTACCTTTCAGCACCGGTGCTGTCCTACTGGTAGAGACACATTTTGGAAGAGGCACAGAAAGGAAACCGATTGTGACAAATCATCCGTCTTTTTTCCGGCATATTTTTCAGAATATCCGCATGCCGTATATGGACTTGGCGACCAAATTTCTCTGCTGTCTGCTCCTGTTGATGGAAATGGCCTTTCTTGGCGCCGCCATCTGGCCGACCTGCTGGCTTCTGTTCACTTTTTCGCCCAAAGCAACGAGTCCTGCAGCCTGGACCTTGTTGATTCTGGCTTCTGTTCTTGTATTTAATTACGCGTATCTGATCGCCATATTGATCGTTCGAATTCTTATCCCCAGGCCCCGGGAAGGGTATTTCCCCAGAAGGGAGAACGGCAGGCCGCCAGCCGAGGGTTTCATTCTCATGCTGAATCTTTTTCTGGTCATGGCGCGATATCTGACGCCTTGGGCAGCGCTGTTTTCCTCGGTGCTGGTGAATCTTTTTCCACTTCACTTTTTTTTCCGCCGGTATTTTGGCCCCGACACCCCGACTATCACCCTTGGCGATTTATATCGCTGCCTGGACCCCTATCTGGTTGAGGCCGGAAGAAATGTTCAATTCGGGTTTGCCTGTACCATTCTGGGCCATATTTTTGATGACAACGGTTTGTTGATCCGCAAGGTTAAAATCGGAGATCATGCGGTAGTGGGCGGCGAATCAACCATCATGCCCGGGGTAGAAATCGGACATCATGCTGTCATCGGTTCCCGGTCCCTTGTCCTTAGCGGAACCCTCATCAAACCTTATGAACTCTGGGCAGGAACACCTGCCCGGAAAATAAAAGACCTGACCCCGGGCGAACGGGTTCAGGGATAGGGGAAATGCATGATTCATAATAGATGCTGTCACCTGAGCTGTCCGCAATGCGAAATTGCCGGAAATATAGTGCTGGATTCAAAGTCAACCCGGATTGAGAAGGCTTTTTGCAGCAATTGCGGGTATAACCTGCCGGTCCATGAAGGCATTCCCGATTTTGCCTCCCACGTTCCACTGATGGATTCGCGGCTACGGCCTATTCAAAAGCTGAATCAATCTCCTGTTTTTTCAGTATGTTATGAAAGCGCTGTTTGGCGGACTTTCCTGACCCGGCTGGGATCTGGAATTTCCATGAAAGACGAACTGGAGCGGGTCTTGTCCTTGGCTGGAAATGGCAATATCGAAACGGTTGCGGACCTGGCCTGTGGTACCGGGCATTATGCCCGAGCTTTTTCCAGAAAGTATCCCGGCGCGCTTGTCTATGGGCTGGACATTTCACTGAGCATGCTGACCCGGGGCAGAAATCTGGCCAGACGGAACAACCTGACTTCCATTCTTTTTTTGCGCGGCGACATTTATCGCCTTCCTTTTGAAGACCACTCCATTGACCGCGTGAATTGTTGTGGAGCGCTGCATCTGTTTTCGAATGTCCGCCCCATCTGGCGTGAAATATCCCGAATCCTCAGGCCCGGCGGCGTATTTACCGGATGGACCCTTTATCTCAAGCCCGGCCTGGAAGAACGACTTCAGCGCCGGATGATGGAAAAAGGTCTGGCGTCATTTTTCCAGCCGGATCAACTCGGTGATGATCTAAAACAGGCAGGGCTGACGCATTTCCATTGTGAACGGGAAAGACTCTGGCTGATTTTCAGCGCCTCAAAAATAAGGACTGGCGTTTTATGACAAAAGATAAAGGTAGCGTTTTGATCACCGGTGCTTCTTCAGGAATCGGCAGGACCTGTGCCTTGATGCTGGATCAGGCAGGATATCAGGTTTTTGCCGGCGTCAGGACGATTCAGGCGCTGGAGGGGCTATCCTCTCTGGCTTCAGGCCGCCTCTGCCCGGTTATTCTGGACATCACGGACGCCATCCAGATCCGCAGCGCCTGTCAGACGATAGGCTTGAGGCTGGAGGGAAAGGGACTTGTTGCATTGATCAACAATGCCGGCATCACTCTTCCGGGCAGCATGGAGTTTTTGTCTCTCGATGGTTTCCGCAAAGAGCTTGAGGTGAATGTTATCGGTCATCTTGCTGTGACTCAGGCTTTTCTGCCCTGGATTCGAGAAGCCAAAGGGCGGATCATCAATGTGGGTTCTGCGCTGGGAAAATTTGTCATGCCCCTTACCGGCGCTTATGCAGCTTCCAAATTCGCCCTGGAAGCCATGACCGATGCACTACGCCGGGAGCTGTTGCCTTCAGGAATCTATGTTTCCCTGATTGCGCCAGGATCGGTGGAATCGGCCATTTGGGACAAGATCGATGCGGAAGTGGCGCAGATGGAGGCCGGACTTACCCAGGAAGCCAACGAGCGCTACGGACAGACCGGCGAAAGCATTGCAAATCTGTGGAAAAAGGCGCATTGCCGGGCAATTCCGCCTGAGGCCGTGGCCAATGTGGTGCTGAAAATTCTCGAATCCTCACGTCCTCAGTCCCGATATCCGATTGGTCCGGATGCGCGCTTCCTATCGATTGTGGGACGGTTTGTTCCGGATTCTCTGGTCGACTGGGTTGTGGATAAAATACTGACACTGTCCAGAGGTTGATGGCTTCGAAAAAGTCCAATATCTGCGTTGAGCTTTATCCTTCGGTTATGCCGTATCACCGTACGTCTCATGAATAGGATTCGCTCACATTGATCTTGAACAGTAGGAACGTCGGTACTTTGCCATCCCAATTTTGACTTTTTACGAAGCCATCAAGGTTTAACTTGTTTTTCCTTCTTTTATCCGTGTAAAATGTTCAAGTTTGAAGCCTGCAAGATGATTATTTTCGGTTCGCCTTGAACATCTATTGACAAAGTGATCATCTTAAGATAGGCGGTAGTATTCCAAAGCATTTGACTTCTTATCCCCAAAGCGGTCATGAATTGAAAAGAATATCAACCAGTGACGGAATCAGTTATTGCATCAAAACGACCCGTTAACTACTGCGGTAGAATAATATACACTTTATTTTTGCATTGAAAGGGGGTTGATATCTCATAAGGGAAGACGGCAAACGCTGCCGCCCCATAGTCAGGAACCTGTATTTATGGAGTTATTCTATTTCTAACACCTTTTTACCATCTAACGAAGGAGGTAACATTGGGCTTAGACATTTTTAAAGAAACATACGCCGGCGGTATCAAGGAAATCACTTTGGGCAAAGGCCCCAAGGCGGTGACCGTCGGAGGAGAAACCTGCTATCCGTTCTATCAGTTTGAAGGCAAGATGGCCAACAAACCCAGAATCGCCATGGAAGTCTGGGATGTCATGCCCGAAGACTGGGCTGAAGCTGCGCTGGCGCCTTTCAAGGATGTGGCCTCAGATCCGGCAGCCTGGGCAAAAAAATGCGTGACACAGTTTGGGGCGGAAATGATCGTCCTTCAGCTGAAGAGCGTTGATCCCAATACAAACAATGCCAGCCCGGAAGAAGCGGCTGCAACCGTTAAAAAAGTTCTGAAGTCCATCGATGTACCGCTGATTGTCTGGGGGTGCGCCAATGCTCAGAAAGATGAGGCGGTATTTAAGAAAATCGCAGAAGAATGTTCTGACGCAAACTTGGTTATCGGACCGGTGGAAGATAAAAACCACAAGGGGATCGGGGCTGCCGCCATGGGTTATGGCCATACCGTTATTTCCTCCTCCCCCATCGATGTCAACCTTGCCAAGCAGATCAACATCCTTCTGGAAAATCTGGGCATGCCTTCCAGCCGTATGATCATTGATCCCACCACCGGCGGTCTGGGCTATGGCCTGGAATATTCCTACTCCGTGATGGAGCGTCTCCGGATGGCCGCCATGGCCCAGGGAGATGACAAACTTCAGCTTCCCATCATCAACAATCTGGGGAACGAGGTCTGGAAGTGCAAAGAAGCCAAACTGTCGGCCGCGGACGCGCCGACCCTGGGTGATCCTGAAAAACGCGGTATCCTGATGGAAGCTGTCGGGGCCGTTACCTATCTGATGGCAGGCTCGGATATTCTCATCATGCGGCATCCCGAAGCCATCCGCATGGCCAAATCATTTATTGGTCTTTTGGCTGATGGCGGAAAGGCAACTGACGTTGCGCCGATCAAAAAGCAACTGGACGATGTGAACCTGAACCTTGCGGCCCTGTCGCCGGCACCGAATCTGACGATCGAAGAGGACAAGGCCAAGGCTGCGGCTCCGGCCGCTCCCAAGGCAGAAGCTCCCAAGGCCGTAGAAAAACCCCAGGCAGCGCCCGCCAAAGCCGAAGTCAAGGCAGCGCCGCAAACCGAATCCAAACCAGCCACAGCACCTGTAGTGGATTCGGC
>JAPLJE010000681.1:0-426 GCA_026388755.1 Deltaproteobacteria bacterium
ATTTTTAATATGGAACACGGGAACTTCTATTCAGGAAATCCAACCGGATCAATGGCAAGAGATAAAACCCAATCCCATGGTTCTTTTTGATAACATTCGATTGCTTGAGCCGGATCAAGTATATGTTTCTGACATTTGTGAAACATATTATCCGGCTCCTCAGAATCAAAACGGAAATTCAAACTCCTCTGTGGTCATCCGGCTGGCGGTGCCATGTATGAATGAAGACGGAAAACTGAAAGGTTTTCTTTCTATCGGGATTGATATGGTGTATCTGAGAAATGTTTTAACGCTGTATAACTCCGCCAAATCGCCTCTGCATGCATTTCCTCAATCTTCTGATCTTCGAAGCAGCTATCTTTTCGATATGCAGGGTTGGATTTTGTTTCAATCCGAAAACATGGATGATCCCCTCACCTCATTATC
>JAPLJE010000681.1:455-2537 GCA_026388755.1 Deltaproteobacteria bacterium
AGGAGGCCTGGGGAAGAATCTACTGTATTCAGCGAAAGAAATTTGCGGACTACCACCATGGGTGAAGCGGAGATGATTCAAGGCCGGGAGGTTCTTGTTGAAGAAAATGCCGATATCCCTGATGGGACTCAATGGCGATCAGCCAGCACCGGGCGGAAGGAGGGCCTGCCACATGGCCTTAGCAAACGTTAGCAAATAATTTTTCCTTATATTCTTGAAAATGGCGGGATTGCCAGGCAGGAATATCAGGAATTGCTGGGGGAGGGCTTCCCGGCTCGAACTGCGCAATACGATCTTGAAACGATGGTTAAAAAAAATTATCTGAAGAAACTCGGCAAAGGACAATCTGCCCATTATTATCCAATAAACGGCTCCAGGCTGTCTTGAATGGTTAACTTCCGGAAAGGCATGGTCCGGCTCTTCATTGCAGGTGATCATCCATCGGAAACAGCAAAGAACCCAATCAACGTAGTATAGATGGAAAGTTAATGTGTTTGGCTGTGTTATTGGGCGTTGGCGTGTGACATAATACGGCCTCCTTCGTGCCGTTTGCAAAAAACATTATATGGTTGATAACGGTTGATCAGGATGATATAGATCTATAGCCTATTGTTATCTTATGGAAAGATATCCTGACGGTCACGCATGTGGATCTTGTAATTGAATTGTTATATTTTTTAATTGGTTAATAATATTACTACCAGTTCGAAATATGAGTAATTCTGAAGTCATTTATTGCACAAATGTGAGCTAATAAGAACAATAACAAATTGAAATAATATCATAATTACGTTAAACATAATAATAGCTAAGTTAAGTCGTGGCTTCTAAAAGTCCGACTACTATTATGTTGTGCTTCATCCATCGAATCGGCGGTTTTTTATAAGTTCATCTTTTATTATTACTTGAAGGATTTTGAGATGAAAGGATTTTGAGATGAAAAAGGTTTTAATTCTTTCCGCGGTGTTATTGGCTAGTATTTCTTTTCAGTCCTGTTCAAAATCAATTAATGACCGACCGGATCCAGTAAATAAGATGACATTAACGGATCCGGAACCTGCCGGTTTATCATCCCGAACGGAAACTCCGGGCTCTGTTTCTGAAGTTGTTGTAAAGCCAGCCCCAATGACATCAAGCGAAGACAGTAAAAAAGAAGAAACAGCGGCGCATCAGTGCGGGGATGTAAAAGGATCAATAAAAACTGACGCATTAGCGCTATCCAAATCAGAAGAAAAATCCTCTCAGGCATCAAAAATAGAATTTGCCAAATTACCGCCGCCGGACATGGCAAAAATTGGTGAATGTATGGGCAAAGTGACCATTTTGGGTGAATATTCCGAAGTTGAAGAAACGGTGCTGGTCACCGAAGCAACATCAAAAACGACTACGGTTCCGGCAGAATTCAGGGAGATCGAGGACGAAATCATCATAAAAGAAGCCGGCACCAAAATTATTGAAATACCGACAACCTATAAAACGATTGAAGAGGATGTTGTGGTGACCCCTGAAATCAGAAAAACAGTTATAATTCCGGCCAAATATAAAGAAGTCACGGAGAAAGTCATGGTACATCCGGCCCGGAAAGTATGGAAGGCGACGGACAAGGAAGGTAAAATCATGAAGCTGGTGATGGAGCCTGACGAGTATAAAGATATGAAAAAGCAGGTCCTGGTTGAAAAAGAAAGAAGTGAAATTCAAATTGTTCCGGCGGTAACCAAAAAAGTGAAAAAACAGGTTGTCGATCAGCCTGAAAGAACAGAAAAACAGATAATTCCCGCAGTAACAAAGAAAATTAAACGACAGATACTGGTATCGGATGCTACTACCAAAACGGTTGAAATCCCTGCGAAATACCGTACGGAAAAAAGAAGAATCAAGGTAATTCCGGACAGGGAAGAATGGCATGCGGTTCTTTGCGACGAAAAGGCAACTCATGATATCATCAAGCGACTTCAGGGCGCCCTGATTGCAAGGGGGTATGATCTGAGTGCTGCGGATGGAAAGCTGGGGGCAGCGACGAGAAAAGCGGTCGCTGATTATCAGAAGTCCATTGGATTTGTAAGTTCTGCCATTGTTTTTAAG
>JAPLJE010000608.1 GCA_026388755.1 Deltaproteobacteria bacterium
ATGACGCTTCACGCCCCCTCTTTCCATTGATTGCCCCCCGAATAAAAATACCGTTTTTATAAAAAGCGAACGATCGTTATATTTATTGACAGGCGCCATGCGATGGGATACTGTCTTCTGAAACTGTTGATTATTCATTAATCATATTGAAATCAATATCACGAAAGCATTTGAATCAGCCAGTGTTCAGCATGAGATAAAACAGGAGGCGGTTATGGATTTCAGCGTATCGGAAAAGATGCAGACCATCACTCAAATGATTGATGAGTTTGTTCAAAAAGAAGTGATTCCCCTGGAACCTGCGGTGTTGACCCGAGGCTTCAAGGCGGTTCTTCCGGAACTTGAGAAAAAGCGCCAGATGGTCAAGCAGATGGAGTTGTGGGCTCCGAACCACCCCGTGGAATACGGCGGCATGGGACTGAATCTGACGGAGCACGCCCTGGTTTCCGAATGCCTGGGGCGCTCGATCCTGGGCCATTATGTTTTTGGCTGTCAGGCGCCGGATGCTGGCAATATTGAGATTCTTCACATGTTCGGAACTCCGGAGCAGAAAGAACAATGGCTGCCCCCACTGGTATCGGGCAAAATCCGCAGCTGCTTTTCCATGACCGAAGTGGAAATGCCGGGGTCCAATCCGGTGATGATGGACACCACAGCTGTCAAAGACGGCAGCGACTATGTCATCAACGGCCAGAAATGGTACACATCATCTTCCGATGGCGCCCGTTTTGCCATCGTCATGGCCGTGACCAACCCGGAAGCACACCCTTACCAACGGGCGAGCATGATCATCGTCCCCACCGACACACCGGGATTCAACCAGGTGCGAAATATTCCGGTGATGGGCGAGTCCGGTGAGGATTATTTCGGACACCAGGTGCGAAACATTCCGGTGATGGGCGAGTCCGGCGAGGATTATTTCGGACATGGCGAGATCCTGTATCAGAATTGCCGGGTGCCCCAGTCCAACCTGCTGGGCCCTGAGGGCAGCGCCTTTGCCATTGCGCAGGAACGCCTGGGACCCGGCAGAATCCATCACTGCATGCGATGGATCGGAATCTGCAACCGCTGTTTCGATCTCATGTGCTCGCGGGCCCTTACCCGGCCCATCGCACCCGGTAAGACCCTGTCCCAGAAAGAGATTGTTCAGGCATGGATAGCCGAATGCGCCGCCGATATTCTGGCCGCCCGCCTCATGGTGCTTTACACCGCGGATAGAATCGACAATGTGGGTGCCAAAGAAGCCCGCACCGAGATCTCCATGATCAAATATGTGGTGGCCAACACCATGATGAAGGTGATTGACCGGGCACTTCAGGTACACGGCGGACTGGGCATGACCGATGATACGATCATCGCCTTTTTATACCGCCATGAACGGGCCAGCCGGATTTACGACGGCGCGGACGAGGTGCATAAGCTCTCTGCGGCCCGCCAGATTCTAAAGAAATATCCCGGAAAAAAAGCCAACTAATATGGATAGTACAATGACTTACACCGAATTTTGCCAGCAAGTCAATATCTCCAAAATGGAGATATACCAGGAATCCTTTGCTGCCCAGAGATCTTTTGGCCGTCAAACCAACCGCATCAAGAAAGAAAAGACGACAGTTAAAAACCTGGATAATATTTTTGGCGCTGTTCTTAAACTTAGCAACAAAAAGGGATTCAAGTCCATGAGCATGCGGGACCTCAGCCAAGAATGCGGGCTGAGCATGGGCGCGCTCTATAATTATTTTTCCAGCAAGGATGAACTGCTTGAAATGCTTCAGCACCAGCGGCGCTCCATTACCGGAAAAATTCTTGAAGAGCGGATTTCAAAAGAATCCACAGCATCGGGCAAACTGAAGGCAGCCATCTTTACCCACCTGTACCTGAGCGAAGCCATGCAGCCCTGGTTTTATTTCTCGTACATGGAGACCAAAAACCTTTCTCAGGTCGAAAAACAAAAAGCCATAGAAAGCGAACTGGTAACGGAAAAATTGATTTACGATATCCTGATTCTGGGACAGGAGCAAAACGTGTTTCACTCACACGATCCCCGACTCGGAGCAAGCATCATCAAGGCCATGCTTCAGGACTGGTATCTGAAACGGGGAAAATATGCGGGGAAAAAAATATCGGTCGATCAATATGCTGAATATGTTCAAGAATTTATCGATGCGTTTTTTATGAAAGAAACAAGATAATTTAAGGGAGAAACAATAATCCAGACCATGATTGACCGAAACGACGGTAAAGGCTCGTTTTATTAAGGAGAGGTTATGGAATTAATGGACCAGGCATCGGAAGTGCGCAGCGGCGAAGAACTGGAAGCCGTAAAAGTTGAAACCTTTCTTCGGGATACGATCAGACATCTCGATGGAAAAATGACTGTTCGATAATTTCCCGGCGGCCATTCGAATCTGACATATCTGATAACTTTTAAAAACAGGGAAATGGTCCTGCGCAGGCCTCCCTTTGGCGCCAAAGCCAAATCCGCCCATGATATGGGGCGGGAATACCGGATTCTGAAAGCGCTGAAACCTTTTTACCCCTATTGCCCGGAACCGCTGGCGTATTCCGAAGACATGGATGTCATGGGATGCCCCTTCTATGTCATGGAACGCATTCAGGGGATTATATTACGCCGGAATCTGCCCGATAGCTTGGTTCTGACGCCGGCTCAGGTGGAGCGCCTGTTCCAGAAAGTGGTTGAAACCCATTATGCGCTGCATGCCCTCGACTACCGGAAAATCGGGCTGGAAGGCTTCGGCAAACCCGAAGGATATGTCCGGCGTCAGGTGGAAGGATGGAGCAGCCGTTACCGGGCCGCCCGAACACCGGATGCCCCGGATTTTGAATCCGTGATGGTCTGGCTGAACGATCACCAACCCAAGGACTCCCCTCACCCCTGCATTATTCACAATGATTTCAAATTCGACAACCTCGTTCTGGACAACGGCGACCCCTTAAACATCATCGGCGTCCTGGACTGGGAAATGGCTACTATCGGCGATCCGCTGATGGATCTGGGCAGTTCCCTGGGATACTGGGTGGAGAAAGGCGACTCTCCGGAGATGCAGGCCATAAAAACCCTTCCCACCCACCTGGAAGGTTACCGGTTCTTCCATGGACAGACCCGGGATCCGCGGTTCCAGTCCCTGATCTTTGCCGTGACCGTTCTGGAAAAAACAGCCCGGCTGCTCCTGGGTCTATAACCGAAAGGGATCGAGACATTGCCTTTGAAAAAGAAATGCAGGAATGTGCCATTCACCAGAAACACGATAGAAATGCCGAATAAAATCCATTTTCTTTTATGGCCGGGAAATAGTCAATTGCTCAAAACAGCATAAAAATAAGCCATTGACGCTCCTCTTGTGATATGCTAACCGTTAAAAAAAGAACAATTCTTCTTTGATTGGAGAGGGGTGATATTGGAAAGGAAATGAATCGGAACAACTATCAACATAAGGGAGGGAGTTATGGTTTATAGGGTAATCGTCTTGATCTTTGCATTATTGCTGTATTTCCCTGGCATCGGATCGGCGGATCATGTCGGTATGGAAAAAGCCAGGATAGTTGCCCTGAATTGGCTCCAACATTGTATCAGCGCTTATGGTTCCTGGGGTGGCGTGCAATCGCCGACGATCTTGGGCGATGAAACACTGATGCACGAAAACGAAGTGGTGGGATACAACTTTTTGATTTATCCAAAAGGCAATATTCTGGTGGCAGCCCGTGACGATCTTCCGCCTGTAAAGCTGTATTCGGACACGAGCACCCTGAGCATCCAGGCAGAAAACACACAGGAAATCGCCATATGGATTGCGGATGAAATATCACAAATCGGAAAGGCCATTGATGCCCACGGCAATGATTCCGCGGCAATGAAAGCCCTTTTACAACAAAGTCCCGACGTGAAAGCATGGA
>JAPLJE010000096.1:0-5063 GCA_026388755.1 Deltaproteobacteria bacterium
CAGAGACCAGGCCCCAAGCTGACCAATAAGGAGAGGATGATGAAGAACGGCAGAAACAGCATATTCCAGCCGGGTGCAAACTGATAATATACCATCATGCCGATCAGGATAATGAAACTGATGAGGAAATCGATGAAAGCGGTTACCAGGGTTGCCGCGGGTATGATCAATCTGGGGAAGTAAACCTTGCCGATCAGATTGGCGTTGCTGATCAGACTGTTGGACGATTCACTCAGGGCGTTTGAGAAAAGGGACCAGGGGAGCATGGCGGCAAAGACCAAAAGGGCGTAAGGGGTACTTCCGTCGCTGGGGAGTTTGGCGATCTGGCCAAAAATGACGGTGAAGACGACCATGGTAAGAAAGGGCCTGATAATTGCCCAGAGAATCCCGATAATGGTCTGCTTGTAGCGTACAGAGATGTCCCGCCAAGCCAGAATCAGAAATAGTTCACGGTACCGCCAGAGATCGGCCCAGTAGTTTTTCTCCGTGCGGCCGGCTTCGATGATGAGCACCGGTTCTTGTGGTTGTGTCAAGGGTGAAACAGTCATTTTAAGGAAGTCAGATGAAAGTCATGATGATATAGCTCCGCACCTTGGATTACATAAAAGGTGACATATGAATCCTTTCAAACGATTGCCATGCAACTTGATCGGCAAATCGGACCTACTCTTTTTCTTCAAGTGTCTCAGGCGTCAACACCGGAATCATGATAACCATCGCGGTCAAAAACCAGAATGGTTCCATGATCCTCACTATGATGAAGGTATTTGCGCCAATGCCATGCGCCAGCATGGCCATGAATCCCGCCAGATAACCCAGTGTTAAACCTTTATAGAATGGATCCGTGGTCTTGCGATAGGTATCCCGGGCATTTTTATAAATCGTGCGTAGCAAATATATGAAAACTAAAAGGCCTATCAGGCCTGTTTCTGCCAGCACACGAGGATACTGCGCGTCAACAAATAAATATCCGGTAATCCCATATCCGATAATCGGATGCTTCAAGAAATCGGAGGAAAGGACTATTTTCCAGGATCCCAGCCTTGCCGATGTGGATGTATCAAGCCGGATATTACCAACCACCATTTGTCCCTCTTCCGCAGGCTGGTCAACCGTGTACATGGCCCGTTCCTTGATATTATGGGGAATGATAAATGGCGACAGCAGGACAATAAAAAACAGCGGAATCACGATGATTGCTTTATTCTTATTAAAATGAATAAGGGTCAACACCATGGGTACCAAGGAAACCCAGGAGCTTCTGGAGTGCGTCGCGCCCAGGACGATGACTATTAAAAATAGCAGGACCCATAAGTATCCCTTTTGCTTTTTTGTTCCATAGTTCAAAAGCAATCCTAAAACAATCGACATGATGAATACCAGGTAACCGCCCAGGGTATTTGGTTCGCCTTCCGCACCCTCAAAAGGAGCAGACACTCTGACTCCTGAGGGAATCTGATAGATCGCGATAAGGCATACAATGAAACAAACAACTAATATGATAAATAAAAAGCGCTCAATTTGTTTTTTTTCTTGAAGCTGATTCACGGCCATAAAGTAGACAACAAAATATTCAAAATATTTCAGGACAAAAAAGATACCCGTCAAACCCTTGACTCGCCCCATTATATACCCGATCAAGGTTGAAATAAGACAGATGGCAAAATAGTAACCAATCCCCCGATTCAGAGGCGTATCGGCAAACACCCCCAGTTCCTTATGAATGGCTGTTTTAAAAAACCAACTTAAGCCAATGATGATCAGAAGAAAATCGTCAAACCTCAGGGTCACGCCTGCACGACCGCGTCCGGGTACAAGTTCCGCCCCACCAACGGCAAACTGGGGTCCCAGAAGCATGGATATGATCAATATATATAGAGCAAGTTCTGTATTCAGAAAACTGATGGTAGCCACGATAATCCCCAGTGTTATCATAACGACCAGGGTTGTCGACATCTTCACAAACATCATGCCGACTGCCATTGTGATACTGACAATGATAAGCAGTAGAAAGAGCGTTCTTACATCAAACTTTTGAGTACTGGTTTTATCCATAGGATCTGTAACTGTTTATGGGATTCCACTGGTCTTATTCATAGGATCTGTAACTGTTTATGGGATTCAGTTATATTTGATATCCTCTTGTCGCTCTCTTTCCAGCAACCTGTATTTCCTTTCAATATCCATGGGGCGATAGGAAGGATCATTATACCGAACGAATATGTCAAACCAGATCGGCGCAAAGTGGACGATAACACTTAAGAGGACAGAGAGAATAAAGATGACGGCCAGCCATATCAACGTTCTTTTTCGCGCCGTCCTTTTCATGGCACGCCGGACGGCGCGATCGAATTTTATTTGTTCGTTTATTTGAGCCATAAATTAATATTGGATAGTATGGTATTCGCAGACATGCCCACCATATACAGAACGCCTGCCGCAAGGGAAAAAACAGCAAAAACCAGTATCATAATATTCAGCCATCTAAACTTTCCTTTACCATCTTCTTTGGTAATGATGCGTGCCGGTTTCCTGTTATCGCTATCCTTCTTGCTTTTGAAACGATTAGAATAGGTTTTCAGCGTTTCCGCAGAGCTACCCGGCAATAAAGCCGTCAGTTTTTCCATAATGGTTTCCGGCTTCAAATTCTTATCAGAATCACCATAGTAATAATTATATTTATCCAGGTGGGTGAAATCCGAACTCAATTCAATCTTTAAACCATTCAGAACGACACCCAGCATATGAGCCTTGATATTATCCATCTGAGCCTTGGTCCGCAACAGGGCGCCACGGGCGATTCTGCCTACCTGATAAACAATGACAACCCCATCAACCTTTGAACTCCAGACCGCCGCATCCGTCGTCGCCAATACCGGCGGGGCGTCAATGAGTACGAACTCATAATCGGCGCGCATCTTTTGGATCAGATCTGTAACGGTCTTTGAGCTGATCAGTTCTGACGGATTGGGCACCTTGGAACCGCTAGTCATCAGATAAAGATTATCCAGGCCGGGCGTTTTCGTTACTTCTTCAACATTCATCTTGCCCATCATCAGGTCCGAGACGGACCGGAGGACCTGCTGCCATTCATAATTACCCAGAATAATATCGGTTAAACCAGGTTTCTGTTCGATGCCAAAGGCTCGTGAAATGACCGGTCTTCTAAAATCTCCATCGATGAGAAGGACTTTATGCCCCGACTGGGCCAGAGTGATCGCCAGGTTAGCTGTGACAGTAGTTTTCCCTTCTCCGGAATAAGTACTTGTAATGACGATTGTTTTAGCTTCTCTCTCAGTAGTCAGGAAGTTGAAATTGGTACGCAGTGCCCGATAATTTTCTGCCAGTGTCGATGTAGGCAGAAAATGAGAAATCAGTTGGAAATGCCGTTTAACCACATCTTCGCTTACATCTGCAGGCAGTCCCTCTACTAAACTGTCCCGAACATCTTCCATATTTAAAAAGGGGATCATACCAATCACGCGCGTCCCCATTAGTGTTTCTATTTCTTCGATGGCGCCTATTGATGTATCGAAAGTTTCAATCAGGAAGGCAAAAACGATCCCCAGCACAAGGCCTATAATCATCCCCAACATCACGTTGGTCGACACGTGCGTGGGATTGATGGGAACCCTCGGCTCCAGGGCTGGTTTGACTATTTGCACAACTTCCAATATTTCCGATTCGGCAATGAGTGCTTCCTGGTATCGCTTTTCCAGAAGCGTATAAACTTCCAGCGCGATGCCGCGATTTCTTTCCAGCCGTACCAACTCTAATCCCATTTCCGGAATCTGCCGGAGGATTCCTTGTTTTTCATCGATCTGCCTTTTCAAGCCCTCCATGTCCTCTTTCAAAGTCTTCGTGTGGGCCAACAACTGTAACCGCATTGACATGACGGTTTCGCGGATCTGATTCTTTAGCTCTATGACTTTAGGAAATTTGTCCGTATAACTGAGCAGGAGCATGTCCCTTTGCAGTAGCAATTGGACCAGATTGTCAGCAAGATTGCCGTATCCGCTTAACATTCCATCATAATGAAACATTTCATCGGACGTCATCGGCCTGTTTTCGGCATTATTCAGAAGGCTGAGGGTCAAGTCCGCTCTCTGGTAAATTGATTTTTGCTGATCGTAAAGCTGGACCAGCCTGTCCACTTGACTTACCAGGTTGCCGGCAGTGGGGTCGGCAGTGAAATTCTGGTTTTTTTCCTTGAAATGCTTGACGGCTTCTTCGGCCTGGACCAGTTTCTCCAGTGAAATAACTCTTTGATTTTCAATGAATTTTTTTGATTCAATCGTTTTCCTGTTAAAATCCAGGGCATGCTGCTCTTTGTAGGCTTGGGCAATAGTGTTGGCAAGCTTCTGAGCAAACTTTGGATCATTCGAGGTGGTGATCACGTTGATCAGGTTGCTTGCTCCGTCCTGTTCGGTTTCCACTTTGCTCTTCAGGTCCAAGATGACATTGATATATTGTGGGTTGTTTCGCACCCCTTCCGGAGTGATTTCAGCAGGAATAAAACCCAGAATTTTGGCAACCAATTCCATGGTAAAATAACTTTTGATCATTGCAGCCTGAGTTTCAATGCTAACCGTAGAAAGGCCTTGTCTATAGCCCTGATTATCCACTCCTGCTGCCTGTTGAACCTCAAATTTGAGCGTGGCGCTTGTTTTATAAATAGGGTTAGGTTTTATCAGCGTCGAGAAGATAAAGCTGAAGATCGTCATCGACAGAAACGTAAAGATGACAATCAATTTCCTTTTCTTGATGATAAGCCAGTAATCTCTGAGGCTCAGGTCGTATTTGGTCATCGAGGATTAATCTTCATTTTTTAGAAATTATATAAAATTGAATATCGCAGTTCATTCATGGCCATTAATATTTAAACCAATTCGGATCCTTCACGTACGCCTCTCGGAAATTCACTATAGGTGAACTTGATGTTAAAAAATTCATAAGCGGGATGATGTTAAAGATAAATTCATTGATGTCGCCAATCAACATTCTTGGCACGTAAACGAGGTCCCCGTCGTTCAAGGGGATATTTTGAGACATATCCCCCCTCT
>JAPLJE010000096.1:5108-8868 GCA_026388755.1 Deltaproteobacteria bacterium
GTTTGCCCTGTCTCTCGACATATTCACGGACAATCTTTACGTCCGTTTTGACGGCGACGGGCGTGGTGCCACCAGTTAAGGCGATGGCCATCAACAAATCACTGGCGTCTACCAGGCTGAAGACGCCGGGACTGTTCACCTGACCGAACACATAGACCCGTCTTGCAAACGTGGACTCCTCCGGAACGGTGATCAAGTCACCATCATCAACAATGACATTGTTGCTCATGTTCCCGCCAAACAGGGCGCTATAGAGGTTTAGGGTGTATTTTTTCCCTTTTCGGACAAGATCCACCTTCCGCAAATCCCCGTTGCCGCCGTAATTGATGTCCGCTCTGAACGAGCTGCGCTGGGGAATTCCCGAGACCGGCCCCCCGGCCGTAATGATCAGATCAAGGACCGTCATTTTTTCCTTCAGGGGATACTTCCCCGGCCCGGTCATACCGGTCGTACTCTGCAGATTATTGATTCGTCCGAACAACAGCGCCGATTTGCTCTTATATTCTTTGACGGTGACCTCCAGCCTGGGTTTTCTGATGTAACCCTGGATTTCTTTCAAGAGGATCTCACGAATTTCGCTGGCCGTATGACCGCCCACGGGAATGTCGTCGCCGAAACTATAAGACATTTTACCGTCCGCCCGGACCGCCACATCAAAGGACGTCTGCATGAACCCTTCGGCGGTGCCCTGCGCCTTCTGTCCGGCTGCCGGTGAATAGGAAGAAGAGGGCATCCAGTATGTCAGGGTCAGGACATCGCCAGGACCGATGATGTACTCCGGCATCCCGCGTTTTTCCGTGAAGACATTATTCTCCTGGACCTGGGTCAATTGCAGGATTTCCGCATTGGCCTCTTTGGCCTTTTTTTCTATCAAATCCATATCGGCCTGAGGGATCTTGTATGTTTTAACCGGTATCCCTGTAATATCTCTGACGCCGCAGGCGGCGAGCGACACGATGGCCAGGCAGAGCAGCACGATTGAGAAGATATTTTTACCGCTGGTGTTCATCTTTCCTTCTCCTCCATGCCCTTTTTCAAAATATCCCCCTTAATCTATTCAATCTGTCAAATGAAGGTTCAGGATTTATACTGACATCGGCAAATCCTGAACGGGTGCGATAACACTTCCCGGAAACGCAAGAAATAATAGGCTATCTTGAATTTACCATCTTTTACATATTGTCTTTGCATGAGGATTTGTCGGGGGGGGGAAAAGGTTCTGAGTAAAAAGCGGCATTTTTCGATGAATCCTTCATTCATGGCCAGATAAATAAGAATACTGCTGCCGCGGAAACGACGATTCTTGAATTGAAGATTAAGAAAATACTTTTCACAGCTTGTCAAATCCGCTGAATATAATCTTTGCATAATCTCCTCAGAAATAGTCGCCGATGTATAATGCTTAACAACAGAAAGGCTGATAAAGACTATTTTAGATAAATTAAACCGCCGGGCTTCCTCGATGATAACGTCCCATTTGATCTCATGCTTGCAGGAGGTTATGACATAATAAATATCAAAAATCAATATAAGACGGTCAAATGAATGATTAATTCTCAACGCGTGTTCACAGAGATAAATCACCTGATGTTCCGGACAGAGGATACGGACCTTTGCACTTGCTACTTCTGTATGAATCGCCATTTCCCAAAGCCTGTCCAAATCGATCCGCCCGGCGAACATGAAAGCCGGAACAGATGTGTTGACCGGGTGCCAGTGGATGTGAAGATTCGGAAAAGATCCGTCACTTTTCTGATAGTCCAGACTGGCCAGGTAGCCCACCGGGTTAGAAAGCGCTTGCTCAACAGAACTATCCCGGGAGGTATACCCCAGAGCAGAGAGGCAGGCGTCAAGCATACACATATCTTTCTTCTTTACCAGGATGTCGGCATCAGACATACTTCTCATGGCAAATCCGGGATAAACCAGTTCAGCCAGGGCAATGCCTTTCAGGACAATAAAGGGTATTTGTTGTTCATTTAATTTATCAAAGACCGGTTTCAACACCGTGCAAACATGCATGTTCCGCTTCAAATTGGTGTAATACGCACTGGACAGCATGTCATACACCCCTGCCGGGAGAAGATCCTGAAGATGGAATTGTTTGATGTAGTAAAAGAAGAGAAATGAAACGCCTTCGGCAGACATGTTGCGAATGAAATAATGCCAGTCAAAAGCAATGCCCTGTTCAGCGATACATCGCCTGACGTTGGCGCCCTGATTCTGATTTGTCAGATCATCGAGAATGTTTATGAGAAAATGATCTTCCATCTGTGTTTTCATGAGATCTCTCAAATATTTATCTTGAATTTATGCTATTATATATAATAAACTAAAAACACAATCGAATTTTCAAATTAAAATTTGAATATTGACGGGCATATTACCAGCCCCTTCTGCATTTTAAACGAGTAACGAGGTTTTTTTCCTATGATAAGAGCATCCGATATTGCAAAACAAAAGAATGGGAGGCCTTCATCACAAAAGGATCGCCCATCAGATTCCCTTTGTTTAAGCCTCTTTGCGAAACCGGAGTCCCTGAAAGAAGGGACTTCGTCTTTAGAAGACAGGCACGCGCCGATCCAGGACAAAGAGGTTCATAATATTGACGAAATTTACTTAACAATGCAAACATACATGGAAGGCGTTCGAAACAGCGTAAAGAATCATACCCTCATTGAACTTGACCCAGCCATTTCGTTCATCAAAAAACTTGCCAATTCCACCGAACTGCTGTGCAGCATTCATCCGATGACGCTGAAATTCGGCAATGTGAGGGATTATGGTATTTTTCAGCCGGTGCATACCATGATATACGCCCTGAAAATCGGACAGCGGTTGAATTATCCCAGCTCAAAACTCATCGAACTCGGGCTGGCGACACTCCTGCAGAACATCGGCATGTTTCTGATATCTGACAGCATTATTTATAAGACAGGAAACCTCACGAATGCTGATATGCGTGTGATTAAAAAACATCCCAAAATGGGCAGAGACATCCTTTTGCCTTATCAGAATAATTATCCCTGGCTCCTTAAAACGATCTATGAACATCACGAACGGGAAAACGGGCAGGGCTATCCACGGGGCCTCAAAGGCGATCAAATCGGCGAATATGCCAAAATTATTGGAATTTGCGACTCTTATGAGGCTATGACGCATAATCGCCCGTATAAAAAAGCGATCATGCAGTTTGATTCTGTTCGGCAATTGATTGAATCCAAAGATCAATTGTTTTCGCCACAAATTCTCAAGGTCTTTATTGATGAAATGACGATCTATCCAATCGGCAGCTATGTCAAATTGAATAATGGCGCCATCGGCAGGGTCTGCAGCACCAATCGGTTGCTGTCCATGAGACCTGTCATTAAACTGATTTTTGATGGCCATGGCAAATTAGCCGATACCGGCGAAATCATCGATTTGGCGCAAAATTACGTCCTGAATATTGTTGATGTCATCGCCATAGAGGATTTGCTGCAACAAAAATGACAAATACCGTGACTTTGGCAAACAGTTGTCTTGACTTTGGGGGGAACCGTAGTTTATATTATAAAATGATCGGGAGTAGTTTGAATTGGCCGTTGCATGATTTCCAGCCGGCTGATTTGAAGCATATAAATTTGGATATCATGGCTGCAATAATATCGGCTTCTTCATCGGTTGATGGGGAATCGTTCTGGGATTTGGTTTAATTCATGGACGCTATAAAAAAAGTAGCATCCGAAATAGCGGTTTGGGATGCATCTCCGGAAACCGC
>JAPLJE010000096.1:8940-10161 GCA_026388755.1 Deltaproteobacteria bacterium
TGATTTGCTGCAATCATTCCGGCATATTCACTTAAAGGTGAAAGGAACCTGCATGACCCCGGCACTGAGTCCCGGGGTCATAGTCACTGTCAGCCCAACCCAATTAAGGCCGCCCCGCATGGGAGATGTCGTGCTGGTGCTTCATACCACAGGATTAAAGCTCCATCGTGTTTTCTGGGGCCCGCCGCTGGCGCCGGCGACTTCAATGTGGCGGACCCGGAGCGATCAATCGATTGGATGGGATCCGTGGGTGCGATCCGACGGTGTTCTGGGTACGGTCGTGTCAATTTCAGATTCACCCGGACAACGGGTTCGATTCGAATTGCATAAATTAATCCGGTATTTAATCATTGGTCTGCTGAAAACGATTCGATTTCGATTAAGAACCTGATTGGATGAAAACATTAACCATACTCAGAATAAACTTATGTTAAGCGACGATAGGAAAATAGACCTCAATGGGTGTTACCGCAAATCGAAAGATGTCGTCGGGCGCCGCATCATGGACGAATATATCCTGGTGCCGCTCGCCCGCAGTACGGTTGACTTGGACTCTATTTTCAGGCTGAATCCCGTCGGTGCTTTTATTTGGGAACATTTCGATGGTCACACCCCGGGCAATGAAATAATAAAAAGACTCGTTGCTGAGTTTGATGTGAGTGAAAATCAGGCCATCCAAGATTTTCAGATTTTTCTGGCCCAGCTTGAGTCTATCCAAGTCGTATATCATTCATCTTGTTCCACCTAGCGATCAAGATGGTCCTAATATCCATGGCCATCCGGTTAACGACCGCTGCCTCTCAGGCATTAGCTCTATCTTTTTAGTCCACAAGCAGCTTGAGCGATGGCGGCACCGAGCGAATCGAATACACGATAACAAAGAGTTGAGTCGTTTCGACGGTCTTTTCCGTAAACTTTGAAATTCTGGCCATTGTCTGTCTGCCCCCTTTTTTCAAAGTAGTCAGATATGGATACAGACAGATATATACATTACAATCATTTTGTTGAACGCAAATTGGAATTAATGAATAATATGGTAAAGGAGATTACAATGAACCGACACCATTTTCGGTCCGTGATAGCGATTGTATTACTGTATGCAGGCATTTATTGGCTCCCTTCCGGGGCCTATGCCGCAAATTGCAGCGACTTTCTAGATGGTGGCACATTGACCGGCGTCGTCAATACCTATTATACGGGATTAAATACCGCAAGCGTCGG
>JAPLJE010000096.1:10223-11868 GCA_026388755.1 Deltaproteobacteria bacterium
ACGATCACGGTTGACACAACTCCTGCCAATATCAGGGGTTCAGCAGCCAGAATCGCTGCCGATGATATGCTTCTGGTCATGCAGATGCAGGATGCTGACATCAATTCGACCAATGGCGGTAGTTATGGAGATGGCTCAACGGGCAGCGGCCAGACCGCTCTCAACTCTGCTGGTTACTATGAGTATGTGGTAGCCCAGGGACCCGTTACCGGCGGTAACATCAGTATTATTGGGGCGGGGGCTGGGAACGGCCTCCTGCATACCTATAGGACCGTCGTATCCAGTTCCGGTAGTAGTCCCGGTACACCCCGCCGCAGTTTCCAGGTTATTCGTGTACCACGATACAAAATCGCAACCCTGGGTAACACTTTGACGGCTGTACACTGGAACGGTGATAATGGGGGCGTGCTTGCACTTGATATCACGGGAACTCTGACACTGGGCGGGACACTGGTCAGCCCGGTAAGCGTTAACGGCATGGGTTTCCGGGGGGGTGCCGGGAGAAGATTAACCGGACAAACAACCGGAACGATAGCTAATTCAGATTATTGCAACCGTGCGACCTATAGTGCACATGGCTCAAAAGGTGAAGGGATTGCCGGTACACCCCGCTATGTCTTTGACGGTAGTACTTTAGCCAACGTCGATACAGCTCCGGCCATAGGATATCCGAGCTTATCTGATACCAATAATGATGGCAGTAGCGCCCGTGGCGCCCCCGGTAATGCGGGCGGCGGGGGAACAGATGGTCTCCCCTCAGCTAATAGCCAGAACAGCGGCGGTGGCGGCGGGGGCAATGGCGGTGCGGGGGGGAAAGGCGGAAATTCCTGGAGTAGCAACCTGGCTGTCGGCGGGTATCCCGGGGCTCTTTTCCCCTATAATGCGGGACTCATTACCATGGGCGGCGGCGGTGGCGCCGGCTCCAAAAATGACTCTGCAGACCCCGCAAGTGCCGGTGGTTTAGGCGGCGGCATTGTGATCATCAGGGCCACCACGATCACTGGAACCGGCACCATCACCGCAAACGGACGAGGTCAAGATATCGCCACTATCGTACCAGCACAAGATGGCGGCGGTGGCGGCGGGGCCGGCGGCAGTATCATTGTCGTCAGTAGAAATGGCAGTGTGGGCACTCTGACAGCACAAGCCAATGGTGGGGCTGGGGTGAATGCGTGGCCGCTGCAAGCCCCTAATGGCACCCCCGGAGAACGTCACGGCCCAGGCGGCGGCGGGGGCGGCGGAGTGATTCTGTTATCAAGTGCGGCGGCATCAGCGAGCGTCACGGGGGGAGTAGCAGGGATAACCACAACGGCGAACGATCATTATGGCGCCACTCCGGGCAGCATTGGCGTTGTTGCAACCACCTTATTTAATGCTCTTCCCGGAGTTCAGTCCTGCGATAATACTGTTCCCAGCCGGGCGGTGATCCGGGGACTGCGGATCGATCCGGCCGGGCTGGTCGAGTTCATTACGGATTTGCAGCAGGGTACGGCTGCCTTCCAGGTCTGGCAAACCGCTGACCCCAAAAATCAGGCAAGCATGAAACGCCTCACGGCAGAACCGGTTTTATCTCAACGCCGATATTCCATGGATCCGCTTATCTATAAGATCCGGACACGTCCCATTACGGCCCCTTTCATTTTCA
>JAPLJE010000096.1:11978-16654 GCA_026388755.1 Deltaproteobacteria bacterium
GCCCCTATCAGACGACGGATAAGCAGTTTGCCGAGGAATTCGATGCGGAAGAGACAAGATTGTTTGACAGTGCAAATCGCCGTTCCGTGTCGTATGAGACGGTTAACGCCGCGCCGGTCAAATCTACCACCAATGCGGAAAAAATTGAGGTGACCACTGCCGGTATGGTGCAACTGAGTGGTGCAGAACTCATTTCCATGGGCGTTACTGATAAATGGCTGCAAAAATCGAACCAGCAGAACCTAAAAAACCAACTGAAACTGACCCACCTGGGACAAGCAGTTCCCTTTGATTTTTTCCCCGATAATGGTGGCATGTTGGAATTCAGGTCAACCGCTTTTACCACCGATTATACAACCCGTTCTGTGTATGTCCTGTCCTGGCAGGGCAACTCAGCAAATTCATCGCAAACGAACATTAAATTCACGCGCTCCGGTTTCCCAGCAATCCAGGGGATGGTACGGATTGAGCAAAACAACGATTATGCGGCTTTCGTGGCCGCAAATGCAGACCCTTGGATCTGGGCCTATATTGGTGCCGGCGAAGCCACGACTGTTAACTTTGACGTTCCGCAACTGGCGTCAGGCACAGGCAAGACTTCGGTCCAAATCGGTTTTTCGGGCGCAACGGACAATGTGCATTCTCTGAGTGCGGTTCTCACTGGTCAACATGTGTCGAATATTCCTTAGACCCTCAGAACCCTGATTCCTCATCGGGGGGGCTCGCATTCCTCGATATGATCGACCTGGGTGTATCGGTCGTACCGAATAATGCCATCGTTGATATAAATCGTATGAGCTCTTATGATACAACCATCCCCTCTTTAAGCCAAACGGATTATCTCATCATTACCAACGGCCTTTTTGCCAATGGGGCTAAAAGCATTGCCGATCAGAAAAGCAGGGAAGGCTACCATCCCACCATCGTCGATGTCGAACGGGTGTACGACCATTACAGTTATGGGGAAGTCGAAGCACGCGCCATCCAAAATTTTGTTCGTGACGTCTGGAGTACGGGGAATAAGCGACTGAAATACCTTCTTCTGATTGGAGGCGATACCTTTGATCCAAACAACTATTTAGGGCTGGATCAGATTAGTTTCATACCCTCCTTGGTGGCAATGGACCAGTACGGCAGCCGAATTCCCTCTGAAAATTTGTATGTCGATATGAATGACGATGGGATTCCCGATATCGCCATCGGCCGCCTGCCAGTATCAACGGCGGAACAAATGGATATTGTGGCGTACAAAATCGTTAATCAGAACTCGTTATTGGCAATGGGCAGCGGTTCTCAATTATTCGCAGTGGATAATCAGGGTGCCAGCGACGATCCCTCTTTCAGGGATATGGCCGAACCCATCGCAGCATCCCTTCCCCATGGGAAAACGGTTACCTGGGCCGATGTCGGACTTGGAGCTGCGGCGGCCCAATCCACCTTATTTAATGGCCTGATGGATGGCATGGAAGCTGTTCATTACTTTGGACATGGCGGTTACACGATCTGGTCCGATGATGGCTTGCTTTCAGTATCGTCTGTAGATAAGCTGGCAAATAGCGGTGTAGGGACCGTCATTTTCACCTGGACCTGTAGCGTGCAAGATTTCCAGTACCACCTTGGACCCTGCATCAATGAAGCCTTGCTATTGGTGCCGGATGGAGGAGCGGTCGCAACGGTTGGACCGGCCGGCGTCACCACAACCGATACTCAAGAGATGCTCTATTCCCAATTGTATTTGAATTTGACGAAAGGGATGACCTTAGGTCAGGCGATTCAGCAGGCCAAAGCAACCGCCCTCACATCCAGTAAATTGGCTCAGCCGGCAGTGGATGGATGGACTTTACTGGGTGATCCTTCCCTGTGCCTTAACTGGGGTGGTTCGTCGAAGGGATGCGCCGCCACCAAAAAATAAGACCGAAGATAATGGTAAGATTGCCACAAAGGATAAATGTTCATGCAGGAAAATGAAACCAACCATAAAAAAGCGTATGAAGCGCCGCAGCTATACCGGATTATAATCACCCCGGATGAACTGGCCAGAACGGCTTGCAAAAGCAATATGGTTGGTACTAATTTATGCAAAATTCAAGGTTCACCACCAGTAAATCGTCAGAAAGGCAGCTAAATTGGTTACACCGGTTATCTCCTCTATAGATTTTTCTGATTTTATCTCAGGATTGGTAACCGGCTATCAAGGTCGCACCCCCCTTTTCGGCACCCTTGAAACCACTTTTCGCTGCAATCTCAATTGCATCCATTGTTATGTCAACGAGCCGGCCCATGATGCCAGGGCCCAGGCGCGCGAATTATCCATAGGCCGTCTGTTGCGCTTGATGGACGAGATTGCAGACCAGGGGTGTCTGAATTTACTTCTGACCGGTGGAGAAGTTTTGATTCGGCCTTTTCAAGGAAACGCCCCCCCGTGATATTGAAATCACCCTGTATGGCATGAGTCAGGAAACTTATGAGCGAATCACCCGGGTGAAAGGATCATTCGAGGGCTGCGTCCAGGGCATCATGCGCCTTTGCCGCGCGAATATCCCGCTGAGGCTCAAAACCATGGTGATGAACTGGAACATCCATGAATTGACTGCCATGCGCGCCTTCTCTCAAAACCTGGGCCTACAATTTCGGCACGATGGTCTGTTGAACCCGCGCATAGATGGCTATGCCTCCCCCATCGACAAACTACAACTGCCGGACGAACAACTCGCGGCGATAGACCTTGAAAATTCTACCTTTCGTAAACGCCTGCAGGATGGGGTTTGCTCGACATTAAACGATCGGCCTCCGGCTACAGGCGATGATCAGATATATACATGTGGCGCAGGGATGGTCACATTTAATGTGGACCCGTATGGTCGTCTCCAGCTCTGTCAATTGGCCCGGAGATCTTTTTTTGATTTGCAGGCTAATTCTTTCGTGAATGGATGGATAGGTTTCCTGTCAAAGATTCGATCCTGTTCGCGAAGCAAATCGTCTGCGTGTGATCATTGCACGTTATTGTCCCATTGTTTGGGTTGCCCTGGAGCCAGCGAACTTGAACATGGAGACCCGGAAAAACCGGTAGCGCGCTTTTGCCGACTTACCCATGTCCGCATGCAAAGGTTGCTTGGTGATATACCGGGCCATTTGCCGGATGCGAGTTGCTGTTTGAAACAAAATGCCATTTAGAAAATGGAATCTGATATATGCTGCGTTTCCAGTTGCGAGTGGGCCGAATCACCATAGCCGTCCATTCCCGCCGTATGATCCCCGCCCTGGTTCTGCAGGAAAGCGATAGGCCCTTCATTTCCGTTCAGGGCAGGGATGCCGATATCGAAATCAGCCTGCGTGAGGAAGCAGTGCCTCGACCTGATGAATCGGACATCCTTTTCGATTCGAAAAGTATATGGAAGGTTTACCGCTGGGGCAAAGGCATCCTTTATACGTTTCGAACCCCAGATGGCAGCGACGACTTCGGTCGAGGTCTGACCCTTGAATTAGACTCCCCCAAGGGCATCCTCTTTCTGCCGCCTTCTCCCTGGAATATTCACTGCGGGTATGCATTGTCATATCCGCTTGATGAATTGCTGTTTCAGCATCATGCCGCAAGAATCGGAGCGATGGTTCTCCATGCCTGCGGCGTTGTAAGCCGGGGCCGGACCATTTTGTTCTGTGGAGAGTCCGGTGCCGGCAAAACTACCCTGGCCCACTTGTGGCGACGCCACCGGCCTCAGAGTGTTATTCTCAGCGATGATCGTATTCTGGTGCAAAATATCAATGGGACACCCTTCGGCTACGGAACCCCATGGCATGGCGAGGGGCAATATTCGGCACCGGAAGGTTATCCGATCGCAGCTATCTTTTTTATTCGACACGGCCGCCGACTGGTCATTGACACACTCCCGCAATCAGCCGCTGCTGCAGCAGCCTTGTTGGCCCGTTCTTTTTATCCCCCCTGGGAAGCCAGTGCAATCCAAAATGTTATAAAAGCAAGCGCCCTAATCTGTAACCGAATCTCCTGCTCAATGCTTTCTTTTACGCCCGATTACTCTGTGATCGAGGCTGTTGAATCTTTCCTTGAAGCCTGTCCCCCTACGATTGGCGTAAATCAAGCCTGAAAAATACTTCGGCCCCACTCCCTACAGGTAAATTTCCAGCTGCGATACAAATGATATATAAAGGGGAAAAAGCAGCGATTCAAGTCAATGTATCCTACAACCATTCTACGAAAATACAATTTCAAGTAAATCTTAAGTAAAGCTTGAAGTTATAAAGATGGCGCCTTCAAGCGCATCGGCAAACGAGGCTTTTACCCGTTAATAAATCATTGGAGACGTCTTCCATGCAGAAACAGCTCCGCGATGTGCGCCTTCCCCTGGAAGGCAGTCTTGATCTGACCTACCGCTGTAACTGCAACTGCCGCCATTGCTGGTTAAGAATTGCCCCCGGCGACCCTGACCGGGGCAGAGAACTCTCCTTTGACGAAATCAGAAACATCGTCGATCAGGCTCGCGCCCTGGGCACACACCGCTGGTCCATCTCCGGAGGGGAGCCCATGCTGCGGCCTGACTTTCCGGAAATCTTCGCGTACCTGACCGCAAAGGCAGTTTCCTACATCCTCAACACCAATGGGACCCTCATCACCCCGGAAATCGCTCTGCTGTTCAAACGCAAGGGGAGCAAGATGGTCG
>JAPLJE010000095.1 GCA_026388755.1 Deltaproteobacteria bacterium
ACAGCTCAAAATAACTTTTGAAAAAATGCCCCATGACATCGAGCTCTTGTTGTTCACGCAGAAAGGCAAGGAGGATGTATTTGCCGAAGGCACCCGTCAGATCGTGCGGGCGTTTCGTGAGCTGACGCCGCGAATCCGGCTGCGTGAATACGGTCTCGATCATGAAATGGCGACAAAATACCAGATCGAACACTCGCCAACGCTATTGATCGCACCCGACAGATACGGGATTCGCTGGATGGGCGCGCCCCTGGGCGAGGAGGCCAGAACATTTCTGGAGACCATTTTGATGGTGGGCTCCGGCATGAGCGGTTTAAGCGATCAGTCCAGAAAAGTCATTTCAAAAATCGATTCGGTCCGACAGATCAAGGTGTTTGTCAGCCCGAGCTGCCCCTACTGTCCGCAGCAGGCGGTTAATGCCGTAAAGGCCGTGATTGAAAAACCGGATTTGATATCGCTTGAAATCATCGACATTCAGAGCCAGCCGGAAATCGCTCATCAGTATTCGGCGCACAGCGTTCCGCAGGCATTTGCCAATGACGTGCTGATTGGGATGGGCGCGCAGTCCGAGGAAGTCTTTTCCCTGTCCTTGAGCCGGATGGAGCCCCAGACCATTTTTATTCCGGACAGCGATGCGGAGCTGGTTGAAACCGATCTGCTGATTGTGGGCGGCGGGCCTGCCGGACTGACGGCAGGAATTTATGCAGTTCGAAGCGGCCTCAAAACAGCCATTGTCGAGCGAAATGTCCTGGGCGGGCAGGTGGCCACCACGCCCGTTGTTGAAAATTATCCGGGATTTACCCAGGTCGGCGGAAAAACCCTGGTGGACATTCTGGTAACCCACGCACTTCAATATGTCCAGATTTACCCGGGAGAAGAAGTCATTGATGTGATTCCCGGAAAACCATTCGAGGTCACCACCGGCCGGCGCAGATTCCTGGCCAAGACCATTCTTCTGGCAACGGGCGCCAATCACAAGCACCTGAATGTTCCTGGCGAATCGCGACTGTCCGGAAGAGGTGTCAGCTATTGCAGCACCTGTGACGGCCCCCTGTTTAAGGGCAGGAAAGTCGTCATTGTGGGCGGGGGGAACAGCGCGGTTACCGAGGCGCTTTATCTGCACCACATGGGCGTGGGGGTTACCCTGATTCACCGCAAGGACAGTCTGCGAGCCCAGGAGTTTCTGGTCCGACAACTGACTTTTAGTGAAATTCCCATTCTCTGGAATACCGAAATTACGGAAATAACCGGCAAGGAAAGAGTCGAATCCATCGCATTGAAAAACACGCAAACCGGTGAAACTTCTTTTCTTGCAGTTGATGGCGTCTTTCTTTCCATCGGTTATGAGCCGGCTGTTGAACTGGCGAAAAAAGTCGGGGTAGCCCTGACGCCGGACGGCTATATTCAGAAGGACGCCAAACACCGCACCAGTGTTCCTGGGATTTATTCCGCCGGCGATGTCGAAGGCGGATACAAGCAGATTGTCACGGCCGCGGGTCAGGGCTCCGAAGCTGCCATGGCCATTTTTGAAGATGTGATCAATCCTTACTGGCATAAGTCTTGAATGACGGTTTTTTATGATCCTCCCCGGTTTCTGCCTTGCGGCGATATGGGACTCAGTGTGGAATTCGCGGACGGAATCGACCGTTCGGTGAATGACAGGGTCCAGCGTCTGTTCCGGTATCTTCAGGCAAAAGCCTTTCCGGGAATCGTGGACCTGAATCCAACCTACCGGTCGCTGTTTATCCAGTACCGCCCCTGGGAGTGTTCGTTCGAGAACCTGGTGCTTATAGTCGAAAAAGCGCTGGAGGCTCCCGATGAAGGTCAAGTTCGTCAGGCTGCACCGGTCCGGATTCCCGTCTGCTATGGCGGCATTTACGGTCCGGACATGGATGAGGTTGCCGCTTTTCATGGCATGAGCCCTGACGAGGTTGTCCGGCTTCACGCCGCGCCGGAATATTACGTATACATGATTGGTTTTACACCCGGATTTCCCTATCTGGGCGGACTCGATGAGCGGCTCTTTACCCCGCGGAAAAAAGTGCCCCGGAAATGGGTTTCCGCCGGCAGCGTGGGAATTGCCGATCGCCAGACCGGGATATATTCCATCGATAGTCCAGGCGGCTGGCAGTTGATCGGAAAAACCCCATTGAGGCTGTTTGACCGGCAGCGCCCGGAACCTTTTCTGCTGAATCCGGGAGATCTTCTTCAATTCATTCCCATTACGGTCTTCAGTTTATCCCCATTACGGAAGATGAATTTGAACGCTGTTCGCATCATTGAACCCGGACCTTTGTCCACGGTCCAGGACCGAGGACGATTCGTCTACCAGGACCGCGGTGTGCCGGTTTCCGGGGCCATGGATCTTCAGGCCTTTAGAATCGCCAATTTTCTGGCCGGTAATCGAGATGACGTGGCCGGTATCGAGATCACCTGGGGCGGATTCCGGGCGGAGTTTCTGGGTGATTCCCAAATAGCGGTTACCGGCGCTGACCCCAAGCCCAGGCTGAATGGCCGGGCTTTTCCCTGCTGGTCGGGCATCTCGGTCCAAAAAGGGGACGTTCTGGAGATGGATTATCCGGAAACCGGATGCAGGACATATCTGGCGCTTTCCGGTGGCGTGGATGTTCCTGAAGTCATGGGCAGCAGATCTACCTATGTTCGCGGAGGATTCGGTGGATATATGGGAAGAGCGCTTCAGAAAGGCGATGTTCTCGGCATGGGGCAGGGGGGGTGGACATCTGTTTCGGCATGTCCCCGGGCCTTGATTCCGAAGTATTGCGATCATCCGGTGCTGCGGGTCACCTTGGGGCCCCAGGCGGATGCGCTGACGCATGAAAGCCTTGGTCTGTTTTTTTTATCGCCATATATTGTAACGGATCGCTGCGATCGAATGGGATGCAGCCTGAAAGGACCGGTTCTGGCGCATCTGCACAAAGCCGATATTGTTTCCGATGGAACGGCTTTTGGCGCTGTTCAGGTTCCGGGTAATGGCCAGCCGATTATCCTGATGGCCGATCGCCAGACCATTGGCGGATATGCCAAGCCTGCCACCGTCATCTCTGTTGATTTGCCGCTTCTGGCCCAACTGGTTCCGGAATCATACGTGCGCTTTGAAGCCGTCAGTCTATGGACAGCCAGAGAACTGGCGGTCACTGCTGAATATCGATTCCAAAAATGGATAAGACATGAACCGTCCTGCTGAGATTCGCCAGAACATTCGAGAAGGTATCTGGACCGCTCCGACAACCGGACTTTCCCAGACCCATGCCCAGGCTAATCTGGTGATTCTGGATCGCCGGTATGCGTTTGACTTCCTGCTCTTCTGCGTCCGGAATCCCAAGCCCTGTCCGATCCTGGAAGTTCTGGAACCGGGCATATTCGAACCCCACCGGGTGGCGGAACAGGCCGATATTCGAAAGGACATTCCTTTGTACCGGGTCTGGAAAGATGGCAGAACCTATGAGGAAAAAACGGATATTTCGACTGATTTTAATAGCGATATGGTTTCTTTCCTGCTCGGATGCAGTTTCAGTTTTGAAGGCGCTCTTATCGGGGCCGGAATTCCTATCCGAAACATCGAGGAAGGAAAAAACGTGTCCATGTACATCACCAACCGACGATGCGAACCCGCAGGTCCGTTTTCCGCGCCCCTGGTTGTTAGCATGCGGCCGGTTCCCCATGAAATGGTTTCCCGTGCGGTCCAGATCACCAGCCGGTATGCGTCGGTGCATGGGGCGCCCATTCACATCGGCGATGAAAAAGTGCTGGGCATATCGGATCTTTCCAGGCCCGACTTTGGCGATCCTGTTACCATTAAAGACGGGGAAACCCCGGTTTACTGGGCCTGCGGAGTTACCTCCACTCTGGCCGTGCTGTCCGCGAAACCTTCACTGTGTATCACCCATGCTCCGGGGTACATGTTTATCACCGATGTCCTGAATGAGCAGCTGGCGGTGATATAGCCGAAGTTGAAATCCATAAAGGCACTGCCGGGACCCCTGGAGCTTGAAACGCATTGACCTTGATGTTTTGAATTGACTGATGAAAGCGTATTGTTTTTGATATTTACACAAACAGAATCATTATAACGCATATTAAAGGAGTAATTGAATGAGAAAACGAGTCAGAAAAAAACTGAATATTGGAGAATTTAAAGAAACAGGATTCGAGATCACCTGGAAACCGCAGGACGTCTCGGAAGCGGAATTTGACAAATTTATTTCTGATTTTCTGGATGCCATCGAGGAAAGGGGCCTTGTTTTCGGAGGCGGCTGTTCCACGGACGATGCCTGGGAAGGAATAATTGCCAGAAACAAGCGCTATTCCTGCCCGGATGCCGCGGACATGGAATTTGTTTCCGACTGGTTCAAAGCCCGGACCGACGTCAAGGAGTTTACACTTGGCCATGAAATTGATCTCTGGTATGCATCCGATTGCTGCTGCGACACCGAGGCATAGCGCGTAACATGTTTACCAGATATGATTTTCCCGCCGCTGTTCGGGAACGCTGATCTTATGTCACTGTGCCGTCAATGCATTCGAACGGCATGGGAAGACGATGATCACGGGCGGATGATCCGGAAGAGTCAGAAGACGACAATAACCTGAACATGCTGGAATCCGATGGAAAAGGGTTCTGATGGGAGATATCCCATTGGAACCCTTTCTGCTTTTTATAAGGAGCTGTTATGGAAATGAAGTGCATCATGGCCCGTAACATCGGGTCTTTCGATTTCACCCGCACACCGATATATGACCAGTATCAAATACGTTTACAATAAGGCCGGCGCAATCGTTATGAGCAGCAAGCAAATTAATAATAAGTCTAAAATTGAAAACTATGTCTCTACAAAGGAAGGTTAACACGCACATCATTATTTTTAATGACCGATCAAAAATGTTTATCGACCAAGGGGAAAATGATATTAATTTCAAACAGATAGAAAACAGAGTGGACGGATTTGCTTTGGACGGTCAATATATCCGCTTCAGTTCAATCGCCAAACTCATCATAATATTAGAATTCTACGAGCAATACCCTTCCGAACGAACACAAAATATTCCACGATACAAAGAACTTCCGCTGATGGGATTCGATGGTATCATCAAACTTGCCAGGGGTGACGCCTTGAAGGGAATGATCTACTAGGGACTTAAAAATTACATCGCTTCCGACCGATATCAAGGAACAGACGCTCCATTGGAACTTTTAAAACAAATGGAAAATAAATTATCAACCATTAACAATTAAAAATATGTCAGGAATACAAAGCGTCAAAACAAGAAGCCTGATTGGGTCAAACGTAGTCAACAACCCACAATAATTAGAAAAAATTGAACATATGGCAGCCGAGAGTGAATTGCGGGAAGTTGTGAAAAAAATCGCTTTACTGGAATTTTCAGACAATTCCGATAATGACGAATTGAAAAGGTTGTGCGACAGGAAGGGACAATTAAATGCTCTTTTAAATAATCATAATGTTTGACAAGTTGTTTTATAATGGCATACAGAATCATTGGAAAAATATAATTAAATTCAATCTTTGGTGGGAATAAACCATGAAGATACTTCGCTCAATCACTGAACCGATTCGCAAGGATGTTAAATGGGGCCAGAAATGGGATGATGTTGACCAAGGATTAATCGCCTGCTGGGAACGAGGTCGTGAGAAGGCCATAGAAGACCCTGAGTTGGCTTCACAAACTCGCGATGGTCATCTTGTTGTTCTTCCATGGAAGGGAGGAGTCGAGAAAGAAAATAAAAATAAAAAGAAGAAGAAGTATGGAACATTACCCTATCTGGCTATGTGGCAAGGATTGCGCGGGGAAGGCTTGGATATCGATTTAGAAGATGAACCTACATTGACCTGCTCCAAAAACAAAATGACAGTCATCTTCACAAACGACAAGGCTAAATATGCGGAACCTTAATCCCAAGGTAGACGCAGATATGCAGTTCGTGGCCATCGATGTTGAGACCGCCAATCATGATATGGGTTCAATTTGTCAGATTGGGATGTGTCTGTCACACACATTTTGATCGAATCTCTATTTCACGAGCATACCTGAAGTATAATCTCAATCCGATTGAAACATTATGGTTGGATTCATCACAAGTCGTGCGCCTTACTTGGGATGACCTGTCCTGTAAAGGCTACGGATTAGCAAATGTATGCGAAAAGATAGGTTATAAATTTAAACATCACGATGCACTAGAAGACGCTAAAGCGGCTGGGTATGTGTTAATTGCAGCGCTGCAGGAATCACAGATAGACATAAATACTTGGAAAAGTCTCATCAATGAATCAGTTAATTCTGAGCGACCACTTACAGTTGGTTCTAAAAGATCCTTTTCTTTATCAGGAAAGATTATCCAACGCGATGGTAACCCCGGAGGAGATCTCTTCGGAGAAGTCATTGTATTTACCGGCGAGCTTGGAATACCCAGAAACGAGGCCGCGGATCTTGCTGCAAGCATCGGATGCCAGGTAGATCAAGGCGTGACAAAGAGAACGACGATTCTTGTTGTCGGAGACCAAGACGTGACGAAACTATCCGGACACGAAAAAAGTTCAAAGCATCGTAAAGCCGAAAAACTTATAATTGAAGGTCAATTAATCCGGATAATTTGGGAAACCGACTTCAAGGCTCTCGTGCAAAGCGTAAAATCTTGTATAGAGTAGTCCATAAACAATTAGGTTGCGGTGAGTTATGTACTTCGTGATAGAAGGTGATAAATGAAGGTGTGCGATATTCCTCCCGAAAAAGAACAACCAATAAAATCTCCATCAGACACAGATTCTAAATCATCTTTCAAGTGGGTTAAAGGTTTATTTTCAAAGTCCACATATTCTTCATCAGAAGGTGGATCTTTCCAAGACGTTGAATTCGATGAGGATAATTCTGAAGCTGAGAACATTGACAATTCAACGTCTACAATCAAAGCACACCTTATTGATGCGATAGTTGCAGGTATCCGTCGCGTCTCTTCGGAACGAGATCGAGATGAGATTATCCGTTGGTTTCTCAATGCCAGACAGATACTCGCAGGAGATGCCCAAAAGAAAGATATTGCGAAGGATCTTTACCAGTCCGTTGACACAAAACGCTTTGTGAAACTTCTTGGAAACACCATTATGACGAGTATCAGGGAATACAAGGGTGCAAATCTTCCTCTCTCTCTTAAAGTTGCACTTCCTGTGACCCTGGTGGGAGCAGGAGTTCTTGGCTTTAAAGGAGTTGGCGTGGCTGCATTTGGGGGCGCAATAGGATTGCCGGTGGTTCTATTATTGTTCCTTGGGGTAGCAGGGACGACATCAATCATCGAGGCGTTCATCAAGGACCGAAATGTTCGTGACCCTCTGACCAAATTATTATTGATGCTCGTTGCGTTTGAAACAGCGCGACGGGTAAAAAAAGAATTTCTTGACGCACTACGCGCAAATGCGACCGTTCCGGAGCGGGCCGAGTGTCCGAACGAGGACAATGCACTGATCGAACATCTCAGACAAATGGACCCCACTGTTTTTGAACGTCACGTTATGAGCTTTTTTGAAAAGGACGGACATCCTGTCGGTGTCACGCAGAAGTCAAATGACTATGGAGTTGATGGATATGTGCTGCACCCTGACGGCGTCATCGTCGTCCAGTGCAAACGATACAGTGCAGATAATACGGTTGGACGTCCATCAATTCAGCAGTTCAAAGGAGTAATAGAGGAACAGTGCGCTATAAAGGGTTATTTTGTAACAACAAGTCGTTTTACCCAAGAGGCAATAGAAAGCGCTACGAAGTCCAGCAGGATTATACTCATTGACGGTGAAGAACTCATAAAATGGCACAAAGGCAATCTAAATGAAAACAATCGTTGACGGAGTTGTTATCGGTGGAGATAGTAGAACGATTGCAACCTGACAGTCTTGATAATTAAGTAAACGGGCGGCTTAATCCACGCCCAAAGGACGTGGCTT
>JAPLJE010000676.1:0-5638 GCA_026388755.1 Deltaproteobacteria bacterium
GCCCGGCTGGGCAATCTGGCTGAACGGGGGGTGCTGAGGATGCCCGGCCAGACAATTGACATGCTTTATGAAGAAAGGTGCCCTCTCTACGAAAAATATGCAGACATCGTCGTTTCCACCGCCGGCATGACACCTGATCAGGTGGTGGCGTTGATTCAGCAGGGATTTGGGGAACACCGTTCAAGAATCGCATCCTCTCCGGCCGACTGAAACCGTAAAAGGCGCCGCCTGAGCTTCCAAACTGCCTCCGGGGGGGCCTTGATCAGTATTCCAGGTGCTCATGCAGATGCGCTGTCAGCTTGGAGTACCCGAGTACGAACAGAAGGGTCCCGTTGGGAAGGCTTAAAGTTATTGGCCAGAATTATTTTGGAGTGACATCGAACCAAGGAGATTTTTATGCTTAGCTTTGCAGAAGAACTATATCTTTTAGCGCTTGACGAGACCACAGGCAAGCCCATGATCAGCCCCAGAGACATTGAAATGCAAAGCGCGCTGGTCGGTGCGATTCTTGCGGAACTCACATTTCTTCAACGGATTGATACAGATATCGATAAAATTCATCTTCTGGATGCCACACCGGTCGGAAATCCGGTGTTGGATCATGCCTTGTCCCTGATCTCCGGGTCAACGGAATCCCAATTGATTTCTTTTTGGATGAACGCGTTGCGGGCGGATTCCCGATTTATTGAAAAACATGTTCTGCAGGAACTGATTGATAAAAAGATATTGAAACAGGAAGATAAAAAAATTCTCTGGGTATTTCCCACCCGGCAATACCCGATTATTGACGGTAGAGAACTACAGAATATTGAAAGGCGGCTTCGCAACCTGATACTGAGCGATGAGATTCCGGAACCAAGAGAGACCGTCCTTGTCAGCCTTGTTGATGCCTGCGGTTTTTTTCAGGATATACTGTCTCCGCGTGAATTTCAGCGCTCCCGGGAACGGATTGCACTTTTAGCCCGGATGGATTCCATCGGCCGGACAGTTACCAATCTGATTCGTATCATCAATAAAGCCTATGTCATGATGATGCACATGGGGTGAAAGGAATGACTGCCGGAACTGTGAGAAATGGTGTGTTTAAGGAAATAATTGCTCTTAAATTGTGTATTTTTACTGATATTTAAATGAGTTGGTATGGTCCGACTCGGGCGTGGCACCCTGACCTACAATAACGACTTGCTCAGTACATACAAATGATGTACACTTAAAACATGAGATATGAATGGGATCCTAGGAAGAATGAGTGGCTTAAGAAAGAAAGGCATATCTCTTTCGAGAAAATCGTCTTTCATCTCTCTCAAGGCGATGTATGGAGAATAGCAGATCATCCCGTATTTTTCTAAAGACGATTATTCCCAGCAGAAAGGCAACCAAAGCATACAGTAAAGAGCAGGAGGGCTGAAACATGAAGTATGACAAGGAAGAGAAAACCATTGTTGATGCCTACGAGAAAGACATAATGGCACTTTCCAAGCCGTCAAAAAAGGAAATTGAAGCGATTAAGGCGACGGCGAGAAAAACATTTGTAAAAGATAAACGGATTACCATACGGCTTTACGACCACGACTATCAGGGCATTCAGAAGAAGGCAATGGAAATGGGCATCCCTTATCAAACACTGATTTCCGGCATCATCCACCGATATATTGAAGGAGACCTTACTTCAAATACGGGATAACTATTTATTGTAGCCGATCCGGCAGTCGAATCATCATCCAGCTGGGGAAAATCGAAGAGCGGAAACATGGAAGTCGCCTTATTACCGTGTCCTGTGTTGACATATCCGGTTTGATATTCTATACTTCTCTTATAGTGTTACAATTGTAAAACGTGATAACTGGGAAAATGAACATGAAAAGATGTCAGATGTCTGCCGCCGCCGCCATGGATTGGGTCTATTGACGTTCGGCTGCCTTTTTTAAAATTCAACGACCAAATAGTGACTGAACGCCATGGACTGTATCTCCGGTCCATGGCGTTTTTTTATTGCCGGTCCGGATGATCCGGGATTTATGCTGTATTCATAAGAGTTTTCTTTATGGCGTTCGTTTTTCCGGCACCTGCCGGTAATTCAAAGAGGAGCATATCATGAACAAGGGATTTGAAATTCGTTTTGCCGATCGTATGAACCAGCTTCCGCCATATCTGTTTGGGATGATCAACAGAATCAAGATGGAAAAACGCTGGAATGGCGATGATGTGATTGATCTGGGGATGGGAAATCCGATTGATCCCACCCCCGAACAGGTAACGGGCAAACTCTGCGATGTCGCGATGGATCCGAAGACCCATCGCTATCCGGTGGCCGGGGGAATGAAGAACCTGAAACGGGAGATAGCTCTCTACTATGGCCGTCATTACCATGTCAGCCTGAACGGGAATGACGACGTGATCTGCACCATCGGTTCCAAGGAGGGAATCTCGCATCTGTGCCTGGCGCTGCTCGGCCCGGGAGATACGGTTCTGGTCCCGGCACCCGCCTTCCCGATTCATGTCTATGCGGCCGTGATTGCGGGCGCCAGCGTCCTGCGTATTGCCCTTGATTCGGAAGAATCGTTCATCAGGCAGCTTACCGGTATGTGCCAGGCCCTTTACCCCGGTCCGAAACTCGTGATGCTGAATTATCCCCACAATCCGACCGGGGTCGTTGCCTCGAAGGAGTTCTTCCGGGAAATCGTCACGCTTGCCAGGAGATTCAATTTCATGGTCATCAACGATTTCGCCTACGCGAAGATCACCTACGATGGCTATGTGGCGCCCAGTTTTCTCGAAGTTCCCGGCGCGATGGAGGTGGGAGTCGAATTCGGGTCCTTCTCCAAATCCTATAACATGGCCGGTTGGCGTCTCGGCTATTGCGTGGGAAACAAAGAGATGGTCGGAGGTCTGGCGAAGATCAAAGGATATTATGACTACGGGATCTTCTCTGCGATTCAGGTGGCGGGGATTGTGGCCATGCGAGACTGCGACGACAGTATCACGGAGCAGGTCGTGGTTTACCAGAAACGCCGCGATGTCCTCTGCGACGGCCTTGTCCGGATGGGCTGGACCGTGAGCGTGCCGAAAGCGGGAATGTTTCTCTGGGTCAGGATTCCCGAGCCTTATGCCCGGATGGGATCCATCCGATTTTCGGTGGAAATGATGAACCGGGCCAATGTCGCTGTTGCCCCCGGTGCCGGTTTCGGCGAAGAAGGCGACGGGTATCTGCGCCTGGCCCTGGTTGAAAATGAAAACAGGATCCGGCAGGCCCTGAAACAGATGCGTCGTGCTCTGTCGGACATAGATCAGGAAATTGCCGCCGGGACATTCAATCTGGAGAAGGGGATTCGGGACAATGACGCGCCAGACCAATGAATATCTGATCGCCTAAAAGCCTTGTCCGTTCTTAAAGGATAACCGATGCAGCATTTATGGGGTACGGCCTGAAGATTGCCGTTATATGGCTTAACCGTCGATGGGGCCAAGGACATTTTCGATGCCATTACTATGGAAAACATGAATTGGGCAGGTAACCTTGCGGATGTCGTACTTACGCTGCACTTCTCCATTGCAGCGTTCGTGGTTGCAGGTTTGTTTCTTGTCATTTTCGGCAACCTATGCAACTGGCTCTGGGTTAACAACCGCTGGTTCAGACTCGCGCATATCGGCGCGATTGGGGTCGTCATGGCAGAGGCATGGCTCGGCGTCACGTGTCCACTCACAACCCTCGAAATGCGGCTGCGTGCGAAAGCCAATGCAACAACATACAGTGGCGGTTTTATCGAACACTGGCTCCAACATCTGCTGTACTACGAGGCTCCGTCATGGGTGTTCGTGCTTGGCTATTCACTCTTTGGCTTGCTCGTATTGGCGACATGGTGCTACTTTCCACCGAATTTAAAATGCCGCCGCAACAAATGAGATTCCAGATCACTAACTGGACGGTAAATATGGCCGGAAATTCGGGGCAGGGTAGAGAACCAACCTTGCCGCATTATACCGGCCGTGCCGTTTTATTGGGGAATCGTTTGCTCAGAGACGCTTCGGATTCCGGGCCTGGAAAAACGTATACGCTTTCCTTTCTCTCCTGAAGGGGCTTCACGATAGCCTGGATATATTCTTTGCGGCTGTCGATGTATGATCCGATAAGGTCCGAACCTGCCGGGCATACACTCATGCAGTATCCGCAGCGGTAACCGCCGCCGTAAGTCAGGCTCTGCCAGACAGCCATGGTTTCGCTGTCGTTTCTTTTTTGGCGGTATTCCTCCATGTCCTTGCTGGTAACCAGGGCCTCTGTCCAGCTGAGAAACCCGCCCAGCCTGTCGCGGTAAGCATGGACAAGACAGTTCAAAAACTGGAAGGACCCGTCCTTTCCAATGGCGCCGGTGGGGCAAACGCTGACGCAGAGCTTACAGGAAATGCAGGGATTGAAGCCAAGGGGTTGATCATAGCTGTCGAGGGCCGTGTCCATGATCAGTGTTCCCAGGCAGACATGGCTGCCGAATACGGGGTGGATCAGCAGACGGTGGTGGCCGATATGGCCAAGGCCGGCTGCCGCGGCCACGGGTTTGTGAGAAACCGTGAACATCTTTCCCGGCCATTTGTTCATATCCTGGGGAAAGCCTTCGGAAGGGGTGATGGCGGCGATTCCATTTTCCCTGAGCACCTTGACCACTTTCCGGGAAATAAGCAGCATCTCGGCGTCCAGGGCAATAAATTCCCCATCGGCCAGTGTGCGGTCCTGGGACTGGATCTGTGCCGCATTCATGCGGCAGACAAAGCTGATCAGTGTTTTTGCCAGGGGAAAAGCGGTCAGTATGGACTGTTTCTGGTCCTTAATCTCCAGCCGGTCGATTTCCACAACACCCGCATCATCGGCTCCGGCTTCACAGACGACCTTCTTTATCCATTTCCTGGACAGGCTTTCCTGTTTGATTTTTTTTGGCGCTTGCCTGTATGCGATGACACTGGGGTGATTGTTTAAATCCAATCCGCTGATATCCGGAACGTCATGATCATTATGTTTCATATTTCCCTCCTCAATATCTGATTTTTTGTCAGATCATACCATTTGACAGAAGAATGCAAAAGCGGCATAAATGACAAATAGCGTTCCAAAACAGACATAATGGGTTGCTGATTAAGCAAAACGCACGTTGGAAGCATAAAGGAGTTCGCGGGATTTCCGGATTGATCGACAGTTTTACCATTGCCAATCTCTGGCATTCAGCAAATACAGGAAAGAAAACAGAATCCTTGTTTGAAATGCAGATTCTGAGCCCGGATGGAAAAGCCTTTTGTGTAAACGGTGGGTTTCAGATCACACCGGATGGCAGTTTCATGGACGTGAAACAGACTGATCTTGTCATCATTCCGGCCTTTCTTCCCAATGTGGAACTGCTTCGCGAAAATGCAAAAGACTTACTGGACTGGATAACGACCCGATACGAACAGGGCGTGTCCATCGCCGCCCTATGCACTGGTACATTTGTGCTGGCGGAAACCGGTTTGCTGGACGGCAGGCTGGCAACCACCAACTGGATCTTTGCTCGACTTTTTCGGCGCCGCTATCCCAAAGTCCTATTGAAACCAGAACGCATTCTCACTCAGGATAAAGGACTGATCTGTTCTGGAGCCGTGTCAGCGTTCTACAACT
>JAPLJE010000676.1:5646-10945 GCA_026388755.1 Deltaproteobacteria bacterium
ATCCTACGCCATATTCAATGTTTATAAAGGCCATGGTGATGACGGAATTCTTAAGGCTCAGCAGTGGATGGAAACCCATCTGACGGAAAACATGAGCATGGAAAACCTCGCCGGACAGGTGGGAATCAGCCCCCGGCATTTCATCCGCCGGTTCAAGAAAGCCACCGGAGAATCTCCGTTGAATTTCCTGCAGCAGATGCGCATCGAAACAGCCAAGAAAATCCTGGAAACGCGGCCTGACACGGTCGATGCAATCACCCAGGCCATCGGCTATGACAACAGCAGCACCTTCCGCAAATTATTCAAAAAATACACCGGCCTGTCTCCCAGGGAATACCGGAATAAATTCACCTGGTAGAAGGATATGGTTGAGGTAACAGCTTCAGCGACAAGCCAGATCGTTGAATATTTCAAAGGCAAGGAGATTGCTCCCATTCGTATTTTCATAAATGAAGGCGGCTGCGGCGGGCCAAGCTTGGCAATGGCCCTGGATGAGCAAAAAACCACGGATGATGTGTTTGAAATTGATGGGTTCACCTATCTCGTTGACAAGCAATTCATGGAGAAAGCCAAACCCATTAAGGTCGATTTTCTGCCAAATGGCTTCAAACTGGATTGTGCCATTAAGTTTTCTTCGGGGTGCTCCAGTTGTGGAACTACGGGGTCCTGTTGTTCTGATTGATCAACAATAAACGGATAAGTGAATTCGACCCGTGATCTGATCACGGACTATCTGGAGGTTTATACTGCTGCTCTATAGGCTATGCCGTGGTAAAATATCCAAAAAGTGTTACCCTAACAGCCAGGACAACGGTTAAGACAACTACCGTTGTTTTCAGACGGACACGTGTTGGACGGCCAGTTCAATGGAATCCTTACAAGCGGACTTTCCCGTAATCCATCGGATTGATCAATATTGGAAATGAAACACTCTTATTCATAACTTTTATGAATTTTACATATAACTATTAATGATGTAGAAAACTCCACAATGCATTGATATCATGATTTATTAAAAGTACGATACGCCATGAAAAAAGTTCATGTAGAATTTATCAACACCTGTCCCTGTTGCGATGAGTACGGGCAGGCGATCCAGAAGGCGGCGGATTCGCATGGCGGTGCTGTGGATGTCACCATCTATTATGCAGGCAAGGACTTCGACTACTTGAAGAAATACGGGATGATCACCCGGGGAACCATGATCGTCAATGGAAAAAAGATATATGAAAATCTTTCCCGGAACATCATCGAAAAAGCAATCGGTGATGCGGTAAAATCCTGATGAGGAACTGTTTGAAATCTGTATCTTGCTAAACGACAGAAATCCGTATTCTCGATATTTAGGCGGTTTTTTAAAAGCGAATTTTGGGTTGGCTAATCCGCGATCTTCAGATCCAGGGGTCGCAATGGCGCAAATCATGGGAACCATGACTCGGGTTCCGGCTAACAGCCATACTCAGAGCAGGCACAACGAAGAATGAAAATGTTCCTTTTCATATAAAACGTACGAGTCCGCCGATCAAGGGGAAGATACAAGGCTAATTCAAGATTATTTATGTCACAGGAATATTCAGCATACGGTAAGATACACTGCCACCAATCCGGCACAGTTTAAAAAACTTTGGCGGTGAAAAAAATCAGTTTATGGTTTTTAATCGCCTGTTTTTTTCCATGTGAGCATGTAAGACACGGACAATTTCAACACCATCCGTTATCTCTCGATAATAGATGACATAGTTATGAAATTGTTTTAAGGGGAAGAACCTCAAACCTTTTAACCTGGCCCGCTGTGTCCAATATACAGTTCCAATCTCCGGCATGGCTGCGAGGGTTTCAAAGGTTTTTTCAGCAGCTTGATAAGTCCGATCAGCCGCTTCGGGGTTATCCCGCGCAATATAAACCCATATGTTTATCAAATCGTCTTCCGCCGCGGGCGTTATCAAGATTTTGGGCATTTATCTGCCTTGCTCTTTGTGAAGCAATGCCGATGCCTTCTTTTGCAGAGCCGACATATCAAGAGGAGCCGCTTTGCCGCTTTCAATCCCTTCCATCAAGAGCCGGTCAATTTCTTCGTGATCATGCCTTATGAGGTCGCGCAAATAATCACTGGCACTTTGATACTCTCCTGTGTTGACGCGGGCTTCAATAAATGCCCGCAGCTCATCGGGCATCGATACATTCAGAGTTGCCCTGGTGAGGCCTCCTTATTGTTTGGCTTCAGTCTCAATATAACACATATGGCAAACTTTGCCAACAGAAAGCCGTGTTGATTCCTTGTCCATCAGCCCTTTCATCCACAAATTATTCACCAGCCCTGGCACGAATTTTTATGCTTTTTTTTGTGTATTGTCAACCGGAACGGCATCATTTCCTTAACTGGTCCACATCAGCTCCCTGTTTTCGGCTGTATTGTTGACAACATTGATTTGACAGCTTTTCGTAGCGTGTCCGGCGGCAGGTGGCTGTATCTTTCCGTCATTGCAATTGACTTGTGGCCCATTAACTCGCGAACTGTGAACAGGTCCGCACCATCGGTAACCAGCCATGAAGCAAAGGAATGGCGGCATGTATGAAAAACCAATTTCAGCCTTGAATCAACAATTGAATCATTTAATTCAATTATATTTTGTCTTGAACAACCCCGTCCTCTGGGCGGGGTCAGAGAAAGTTGGCTTTGCCTGTAAAATGCCCATCTGCTAAACCCTTCGCTTCAAAGCCACGTCCTTTGGGCGTGGATTAAGCCGCCCGTTTACTGACATTGACAGGAGGATAGATTGATGTATAATGTATAAGGTTAATGTATACAGTACGGAGGTATGGCATGGTACGAACGCAAATATATTTGACAGAACAACAGCGTGACAAATTGGCTACTATCGCTAAGACTGTCGGAAAGAAACAGAGTGAACTTATTCGGGAGGCCATCGATCGGCTTATCGATCAAGCCAGTAGCGGTCGCAGAGCATTGGTGTTGCGCAAGGCTGCCGGAATCTGGAAGGATCGTACGGATCTTCCTGATTTCAGTGCCATTCGTGCCGAATGGGATAGGAACTAATCATGGCAAGACTAATCCTTTTAGACACGGATGTTCTTGTTGATTTTTTTCGGGGCCGGGAGAAAGCGGTGGCCTTCGTTAACACGTACAATGCCCGCATCATCCTGTCATCCATAGTTGTAGCGGAATTGTATGCCGGAGTGAAAGGAAATGAGGAGCAAAATGCTCTACAGAACTTTGTATCCCTCTTCCGTGTTGTTCCTGTTAATGCCGAAATTGGGAGGGCCGGAGGCCTTTACAAACGCGATTATGGCAAGTCTCACGGAGTTGGTCTTGCTGATGCTATCTTAGCTGCTACCGCAGAAGCCGAAAATGCAGAGTTGAAAACGCTCAACAGTAAACACTACCCTATGTTGAAAGGCATCAGACCAGCCTACAATAAATAGAAGCCCATCGTCTGGACAAGTCTCACAAGTAGTGCGTGATTCGGGCCAGTCCCAGTCGACACGCATTGTTCAATAAATGGTTTTTCCTGGCGTTTTGTGCGAGTGAATGAAATTCATCGTTTACAATCTCCCCAATCCCGTGCTATAGAAAAAAGTTAACTGGTCACCGTTGTCTCAGTTTTTTGTATGGACGTGGCAGGACAATCAATCAATCGTTTATTTATGTTGGGTGAGTGTGTTATTAACAACTGCATCTGGAGGTGCCAATGGAAAATGAGAAAGCGTTTTTCGACAAGCTAGAACAGAAGGGAGTTTCACGAAGGGACTTCATGAAGTACTGTACCTTACTGACAGCGACCATGGGGCTTTCATCTTCGTTTGTCCCCAAGGTGGCCGAGGTTTTCGCAGCTCCCAAACAACGTCCGCCGGTCATCTGGCTGCATTTCGGCGAGTGTACGGGATGTTCCGAGGCGCTGCTGAGGTCCACGTACCCTTATATTGACGATCTGCTCCTGGAACTGCTGTCCGTGGAATACCACGAGACCATCATGGCAGCAGCCGGTGAACAGGCTGAGGAGCAGCTTCACAACGCCATTAAAAAATATGAAGGCAAATTCATCTGCGTGGTGGAAGGCGCGGTGGCCACCAAATTTGACGGTGCTTATGGAAAAGTAGGCGGAAAAACCTTTTTGCAGATTGCCAAGGACGTCTGTCCCAAAGCAGCCGCAGTTATCGCCATTGGAACCTGCGCCACTTTCGGCGGGATTCAGGCGGCAGCTCCGAACCCCGGCGGATATGTGGGCGTTGGTGAGGCCATTGGCATTAAAACCCTGAATATCTCTGGTTGTCCCCCCAATCCCATCAATTTTGTGGGAACTGTCGTCAACTATCTCCTTTTAGGCAAACTGCCGGCCCTGGACAGTCTGGGCAGGCCTCTGTTTGCTTATGGAACATCCATTCATGATCAATGCCAGAGACGGTCTCATTTCGAAAACAACGAATTCGTATTGGAATTCGGATCCAAAGAGGCTGAAATGGGATATTGTCTGTATAAATTGGGCTGCAAAGGTCCGGACACCTTTAACAACTGCCCGACTGCGAAATTTAACGACGGCACAAGCTGGCCGGTTCAGGCCGGTCATCCATGCATTGGATGTAGCGAGCCCGCATTCTGGGATAAAATGAGCCCTTTTTATGAACCCACTTGATGGGTATTTACCAGACAGCCGTTTCAGCGATTACCGAATCAACCGATGATTTTATTCTTTGCAGATAAGAGGAGAGACATATATGGGTAACAAAATAATGATTGACCCCATTACCAGAATTGAAGGACACCTTCGCATTGAAGTCGAGGTCGAGGGGGGAAAGGTCAAAGACGCCTGGAGTTCAGGTCAGATGTTCAGAGGTATTGAGCTTATTCTTCAGGGCAGAGATCCCCGGGATGCCCACCATTTTGTTCAGCGATCCTGCGGTGTCTGAACCTACACACATGCCTTGTCCTCGGTGAGGGCAGTTGAAAATGCAGTCAATGTTACTATTCCCCCAAATGCACGCATCATTCGAAATCTTTTGCACGGCGCGCAGTTCCAGCATGACCATCTGGTTCACTTCTATCATCTCCATGCGCTGGACTGGGTGGATATCGTCAGCGCATTAAAAGCAGACCCGGTCAAGACCGCTGCGCTGTCCGACAATCTCAGCAATGCATCCGTGGGCGGCGCGGTTTATTTCAAGGCCGTCCAGCAGCGCCTGCAAACCTTTGTGGACAGCGGACAACTTGGGCCTTTCAGTAACGCCTACTGGGGACATCCCGAATACAAGCTGCCTCCGGAGGCCAACCTGATGGCTGCGG
>JAPLJE010000613.1 GCA_026388755.1 Deltaproteobacteria bacterium
AAAAAAAGTCGTCTTTGTGGAAACCCTGCCCATGAGTGCAAGCGGCAAGATGCTGAAGTATAAGCTTCGGGAGCAGTTTTAGCCTGAGCCCCCGATTCATGCGTCCGTGAATCAATACAAACAAGGGCCTGCCAAGCAATAAGGAATACAGATGAATCCAGCCGTCATTGTCGTTGATATGCTCGAAGGAAATTATGAACACATCCAGACGGACGATCGGGATGAAATGAAGATCATCCCCCTTGTCCGGGATTTTCTCAAACAGTGCCGCGGTCAATCCATCCCGGTTATCTTCGCATGCGACAGTTTTCTGGAAAACGACTATATTTTCAAGAGCAGGATGAAACCTCATGCCATCCGCGGAACTTCAGGCGTCAGGCCCCTTCCCGCTCTGGGTATCGAAAAAACAGATATCATTCTGGAAAAAAGGCGTTTCAGCGCATTTTTTAAAACAGATCTGGACCAGACCCTTAGAACCATGGGTGTGGATACAGTGGCGGTCTGCGGAATTCATACCCACTTCTGTGTCCTGGCAACAGCACTGGACGCCGTCTGTCTGGATTTCAACAGCATTATTCTTGAGGATCTCAGCGCAGCCTATAAAACGGAAATTCATAAAAACTGCATTGAAGCCTACCGAAAATCGGCTGTTTATCCCATTTTGAGGGTAATGCCGTCATCGGATTTCTTGAGTGAAATAAGTGCGCTGAGATCGTAAACGATCATGGCGCGATCATTCGGCAGGGCTTATATCGCATCGGAACCAAAGGAAAGTAAAAGCATGAGCATTTTATTTGAAGGCAGTGAAATCAACGGCATTAAATTGGCGAACCGTTTTGTTCGATCGGCAACCTGGGAAGGGATGGCCAGCCCTGAAGGCGCGGTGACGCCGAAGCTGATAGACACCATGACCGCGCTTGCCAGGGGAGGCGTGGGGCTGATCATCAGCGGCCACACCTACATCCGCCAGGATGGTCAGGCCAGCCCCTTGCAGCTTGGCGTTTACAAGGACGAGCTGATTCCGGGACTTAGGGAAATGGCGGCGGCAGTCCATGAGGCCGGTGGTAAAATTGTTATGCAACTGGCCCATGCCGGTCATTTTGCGCCCGATAAATTAACGGGCCAGCCCCCGGTGGTGGCTTCCAATTATGAGGGTCTCAGCCGGACGCCGCGAAAAGAACTGACGGTTCAGGATATTCAGGATCTGACTGCCGCATTTGCCGATGCGGCTCGAAGAGCAAAATCAGCGGGCTTTGACGGGGTCCAGATTCATGCGGGGCACGGCTATCTGCTCAGCCAGTTCTTGTCGCCCATATTCAACCGGCGCGATGACGGCTATGGCGGAAGCATCGAAAATCGCGCCCGTATTATCGTTGAAGCCATTCACGCCATTCGAAAGGCTGTAGGAAAAGAGTTTCCGGTACTGATCAAAATGAACTGCCAGGATTTTGCTGAAAACGGGCTCAGCCTGGAGGATTCCCTGATCGCTGGAGAATTATTAGCCCATGCAGGCCTGGATGCCATTGAGCTGAGCGGCGGCCTGCTGACCAGCCGCAAGCTGTCTCCAAGCCGACCCGGCATCCACTCGGCGGACAAGGAAGCCTATTTCAGGGAAGAATTGCGGGCCTTTAAAAAACAGATCGCGATTCCCTTGATTCTGGTGGGCGGCAACCGCTCTTTTGAGGTACCGCTCAATTGAGGTTTCCGAGCAGCTTGTTGCAGAGGGTGCGGCGGATTACATTGCCATGAGCCGACCCCTCATCCGGGAGCCGGACCTGATTTCCCGCTGGAAATTCGGAGACCGCCGCAAGGCTGCCTGTACATCCGACAATCTGTGTTTCGAGCCGGGACGTGAAGGTAGAGGGATTTATTGCGTCACAGCGGAGCGCGAAAAGACGAAGTAGATCAATTCATCGGCGATATCAAGCGATCCGCCTTGCGCAAGGCAGGGAAAATTTTGGCCCACAGGCCGGTGATGACGATCGAACCTGCGCCGCCGAAGACCGCAGAGCCAACAATGCCAAGGAATCTGGCAGCCACGCCGCTTTCAAATTCGCCAAGCTCGTTCGAAGCGCTGATGAATAA
>JAPLJE010000434.1 GCA_026388755.1 Deltaproteobacteria bacterium
AACCCTTTTATCGGAAAAATTCATTATTTCCCGAATCATGGCAGCCCGTATTTGGTATTTGCATTTGTTGAAAATGATATGATATAAAAAGCGATTAAATATTTTGAATAAATGGCCCGTACAGAGAAGATTTCACGGATTATGGCTTTTATAAAACATGGCAACACAAACCGATAATCACGCAACGCACCTGACATTGCCGGACATTCATCTGGCCAGACAGCTTTTTGGGGAGCATAACGCCCACCTGAATAAAATTGCGGAATCTCTGGATGTAGCGATCCAGACCCGGGGCAATACGGTCATGATTCGGGGAGAGTCCTATGCGGAAGAGCTTGCAAGAAATATTCTCAATCAGCTCTATGACCTGCTGAAAAGTGGTTATTCCATTTACCCCACGGACATTGACTACGCCATTCGGGTTCTCAGTTCCGATCACAGCGCCAAGCTGAAAGATCTCTTTCTGGACACGGTCTTTATGACCTCCAAAAAAACCCCCATTTCACCCAAGAGCCGATCCCAGAAAGATTATATTGATGCCATGAGAACTCATGACATTGTTTTCGGCATTGGCCCGGCAGGAACCGGTAAGACCTATCTGGCCATGGCCATGGCGGTATCAGAGCTCTCCAAGGGAACGGTCCGGCGCATCATTCTGCCCCGGCCGGCTGTCGAGGCCGGCGAAGCCTTGGGGTTTTTGCCCGGGGATTTGTCGGAAAAGGTGGACCCCTACCTCAGGCCCCTATATGACGCCCTTCACGACATGATGCGCTTTGAAAAAGCAGCCAGCCTGATTCAGCAGGGCGCCATCGAGGTAGCACCCATTGCCTTCATGAGGGGCCGGACTTTAAACGATGCCTTCATCATTCTGGATGAAGCCCAGAACACCACTTCGGAGCAGATGAAAATGTTTCTGACCCGGATCGGCTTCAACGCCAAGGCCGTCATTACCGGCGACATCACCCAGATTGATCTGCCTTCCCAAAAACCATCCGGCCTGATCGAAGCCAAAAAAATCCTTCAGGACATTCCCGGCATTCAATTTGTCTTTTTTTCCAAGGAAGATGTTGTCCGTCACCGCTTGGTTCAGGACATCATCAAAGCTTATGAAGACCTTGAAATCAGCAGGTCAAACTAATTATGGAAAAAATTAAAGATTCGCTCACTGCCTTTATCAACACCAGTCCCTATCTGCGATGGGTCCTGCTTTCCGTCATAACGCTCGTCTTTCTGACTTTGCTTTACCCCAACCTCATCCATAACCCGCTTTCCTACAGCCTGGGAGATGTGGTTGAAAGGGATGTCAAATCCCCCAAGGATTTTCTGATCGAAGATCCCAATGCCACGGAAACCAACCGCCGCAAAGCCATCGATGAAGTTCTGGCGGTTTATGACCTGGACTCTCCCCTTTCGCCCGCTTTGTCCCAGGGCGTGGGGCAGGCCTTTGAACTGGTTCGACGGGTCATTGAAAGCGGAAAATCCGCGGAAACCGCAAATGTCCCTGCCAGTGCCGGATCGCCTGTCTTATCCCATCGCAAGCCCAATTTCCACGACCGCATCTGGGAACAAAAACCCAAATTCGAAGAAACAATCGGTTTTTCAGTAAGTGACGGCGCCTACGCCATCCTGGAAAAAGAAGAATTTTCCAAACCCATCGCCGATCTGATTGTCCGCATATTGTCCACGGTTCTTGAAAACGGGGTTGTATCCAATAAAGATGTCCTGCTCAAAGAAATGGACAAGGGGATTATCCTCAGAGACATCGAAAGCCTTTCCGAAACCATCATCATCCGCCTGAAATCATTTTACGGACTGGACCAGGCCAAGACCATGGTTCGGGTGGTCGGTGCCCCGCTTCTGAATGACTTCAATTACAATCTCAGGAACCTGATTGTGGATTTTGTTCAGCAAATGGTTCAACCCAATATCACCTTTAACCGCAAAGAGACCGAAGAGCGGAAAAAGAAGGCCTCCGACAGCATCAAGCCCGTTCTATACAAGATCAAGGCCGGAGAAATGTTGCTGCGGGAAGGCGAGCGGGTAACTCCGGAACAGCTTTTTAAAATCAATGCCTTTCGGGCACAGGAAAAGCAGCACCTGAAGCTATCTATCGGAGTCGGAGCCGCCATGATGATGGTCTGCCTGTTGATCATCATCTTTATTCTCCTCCAATACCACCATCGTCCGGTCAACCGGAATCTCAACAACAACCTGCTGTTTTTGTCCTGCATGCTGATTGTATTTTTTCTGGTTGCGCGGGTATCGGTTACCCTGTCTGAAACCCTGGCTCAGAAAACGTCATCCGGCATTTCCTTGTCCGCAATGCTGTTGGGCGTTCCCATGGCATCCGGCGCCATGACGGTCTGTCTGTTCATGGGGCTGAATGTGGCGGCAGCCTTTGCCCTGATCCTTTCCGTAGCCACTGCGTTTATTTTTCAGAACCGGTTCGATATTTTCGTTTATTTTCTTCTGAGCAGCCTGACGGCCGCTTATTGCATGCAGCACTGCCGGGAACGAAAAGTTTTCATCAAGGCCGGAATTCGAATCGGCCTGCTAAATGTTGTCCTGGCATCGGCCATGACTTTTCTCAGCGCGGATTTTTATGTGATCGAGCTGTTGTGGAATCTGGCTTTTGCATTTCTGGGCGGAATCGGATCCGGCATTGTCGCCGCGGGCCTTGCCCCGCTGGTCGAAATCATTTTTGAGTTCACAACCGACATCAAACTCCTCGAACTTTCCAACCTGGACTGCCCCATTCTGCGAAAACTGATGATCGAAGCGCCGGGCACCTATCATCATTCGGTGGTCGTGGGGTCCATGGTAGAAGCCGCTGCATCGGAAATCGGCGCCAACCCCCTGATGGCCAAGGTCTGCGGATATTACCATGACATCGGAAAAGTCAAAAAACCCCTGTATTTCATAGAAAACCAAATTAACGGCAAGAACAAACACGATAAGCTGGCACCTTCCATGTCCCGAAGAATCCTGATCGCTCATGTCAAAGACGGGGTAGACATTGCCAGGGAGCATAAGCTGGGGCAGACAATTGTGGATACCATCCAGCAGTCTCACGGCACCAGCCTGATGCTTTATTTTTTTGAAAAAGCCAAACAGCTTAAAGGTGACAAGGAAATCAACGCGGATGAATACCGGTATCCCGGACCCAAGCCGAAGACGCGCGAAGCCGGCCTGCTGATGCTGGCCGACGTGGTGGAGGCAGCCTCACGGACCCTGGATAATCCCACCCCGGCCAGGATTCAGGGGCTTGTTCAGAATCTGATCAACAAGGTATTTTCAGACGGGCAGTTAAATAACTGCGAGTTGACCCTCAAAGATCTGAACAGCATTGCCAAAACGTTTAACAAAATTTTAAACGGCATTCATCATCACCGGATCGAATATAGCGAAACACTGGTACTGGTTGGCGGAAAGGCTAAAGATGGGCATTCTGATAAGCAACCGGCAAAACCGGAAAAAAATCCCCCGAAAGATCCTCGAACAGACGGCTCAGGCCATCTTAAACGACTTGGGCTATCCTGACCATGAACTGTCGCTTCTAATCGTTGACGATCCCCAGATTGAAATCATCAACGGCGAATACCTGCAGCGTGAGGGACCGACCAATGTGATTTCCTTTGCCATGCAGGAAGGCGAGTTCTCACAAGTTTCGCCATTTTTGATGGGAGATGTGGTCATATCGGCGGATACAGCGGAAAAAGAAGCCAATCTTGCCGGCATCTCGTTTCGACAGCGCCTGATCGAGCTTCTGATTCACGGCATTCTTCATCTGGCCGGTTTTGACCATGAACAGGATCATGTCGAAGCGGAAATCATGGAAACAAAATCCAGAAACCTGCTGGAACTGATCCGGAACACGGTTCCGAAATCCGGCATTCATTTCTTGTGGGAACCGGAAAATGTCCTTTAAAAGCAATCCCCTTACACATATCGTTACCGCTTCTGAAATGCAGCAGATGGACCGGGAAACCATCGAATCCTTTGGCCTTCCGGGCAGGGTGCTGATGGAAAACGCCGGCAGGGGCGTTATCGATGTTATGGTCAAAACATTTCCGGATATTTGCGATCAAAGCATCGGTATCATCGCCGGAAGGGGCAACAACGGCGGAGACGGGTTTGTCATCGCCCGCTATCTGTCCGGAATGGGCGCGTCCGTAAGCGTTTATCTCTTTTCTGAACGCATGGCCGTAAAAGGCGATGCAGCGGCCAATCTGGAGCTGATGGATGCGCTGAAAGTTCCGGTTGTTGAAATTACGGACCCGGCTTCCCTTTCGCAGCATCATACGGCCATGCGACATCACCAGATCTGGGTGGATGCGCTGCTGGGAACCGGACTCAATGCCGAGGTGAAAGGGCTTTTCAGGGCCGTCATTGAATTTTTGAACAGCCTGAATCGGCCTATCATCGCCGTCGATATCCCTTCCGGCCTGAATGCGGACACGGGAATGATCTGTGGGGCCTGCATTCAGGCCCATACCACCGTCACCTTCGGGTTCCCCAAAATCGGCCATGTGCTGTTTCCGGGGGCCGATGTCACCGGCTGTCTGGAAATCGTCGATATCGGTATCCCGCCACATATTGTCCGCGGCATCCGACCCAGACACCACATCCTGACGCCCGAAGCAATCACCTGCGCGTTTCCCCAGAGGGCGCCGACCAGTCACAAGGGAACGGCCGGGCACGTGCTGGTGGTCGGTGGATCCACCGGAAAAGCCGGGGCTGCCGCCATGAGCGGACTGGGGGCCTTAAGATCCGGCGCCGGCCTGGTAACGCTGGCAATCCCCAAAAGCCTGAATGTCATCATCCAGTCTCAAATTCCAGAAATCATGACCGCTCCGATGGATGGGCGAAAGGAAGGTCTCTGGGATGATTCGCTCTGCGACGGCATCCGGGAGCAGCTTCATGGGAAAAAATGCCTGGCCATCGGTCCTGGCATGGGCGCCTCGATAGAAACCCAAAAACTCGTGCTTGAGATTCTGCGCGGCGTCTCCATTCCGGTGGTTCTGGATGCGGATGGCTTAAACTGCGTCAGTGGCCAGCTTGAGGTGTTAAAGCGGCTGAAGGCACCGGCGATTTTAACCCCGCATCCCGGAGAAATGTCCCGGTTGACAGGAGAGAGCGTTTCGGATATTCAGGCAGACCGGATCGGAACCGCCAGACGGTTTTCCCGGACCCATCATGTCCACCTGGTTTTAAAAGGCGCCAGAACCATTATTGCGCATCCCGATGGAACCGTGTATATCAACCTGACCGCAAATCCGGGAATGGCAACCGGCGGAATGGGCGATGTTCTGACAGGCGTGATCGCAGGACTGCTGGCACAGGGGCTGGGACCTGAAGACGCATCCCGTGTCGGCGTTTATCTTCATGGAAAGGCCGCGGACGCGCTTTGCCAATTGCAAGGTCCGTTTGGATTTCTGGCATCGGAAGTAGCCGGGGCCCTTCCGGGTGTCATCAGGGAGATGATGGGCGGCAGGTTGAAATGACCCATTCGTTTCTCATGTCTTCCCGCAGCGTTGAAGAAACCCGCCATATCGGACGGATCATCGGAGAAATGGCCGAAGCCGGCACCCTTATCGCGCTTAGAGGAAATTTGGGATGCGGAAAAACCGCCCTGGTTCAGGGGCTTGCCAGGGGGCTGGAAGTTCCGGAGAAGGTTTATGTCACCAGCCCATCCTATACCCTGGTCAATGAATATCCCGGCAGGCTTCCCCTGTTTCATCTGGATCTGTACAGGTTGACGGACCTGGATTTTGATGATATCGGGCTCCATGATCTTCTGGATACGCACTCGGCCGTGGTCGTCATCGAATGGTTTGAAGGCCTCACCCTCCAAATGGAAATAACCGGGGATAACACGCGAAACATTATTTTTACTGCTGACGGGGATCAACCGGTTCAATTGTTGACCCGAATAGAACATCGTTTAAAGGAGAACCTATGGCATTGATCGTTCAAAAATACGGCGGAACTTCTGTCGCGGATCTTGACCGCATTCGAAATGTCGCCAACCGGGTGGTAAAAACGTACGACCAGGGAAATGACGTGGTGGTGATTCTGTCGGCAATGGCCGGAATCACGGACAGTCTGATCGATCTGGCGCAACAGATCACCCATTATCCGGAAAAGCGTGAGCTGGACGTGCTGCTGGCAACCGGCGAGCAGACCACTGCCGCGCTCCTGGCCATGACCCTGAATGCGC
>JAPLJE010000750.1 GCA_026388755.1 Deltaproteobacteria bacterium
TGGCCAGAAGCTGTTGTCGTTCCAGATGGCTTCGGTCAGTTCCCTGTCCAGCCTGGACAACAGATCCAGATGTCGGGATTCCCAGCCAACCAGCCACTCGTAAACGGCCTTTTCCTGCAGATCATCAGTCAGCTTCGCCTGTTCGGAATAAATTCTGATGGAGCGCTCTTCCATGGACATGGCTGCAGAAATAGCCGCAGCCTCAAATCCTGCAGCAGCGATCTTGTCTCTGAGATCAGCGGTGAGGATTCGGGATGCGGTCTTCTCTGTTTCGTCTTCAGGAAACGTTGTGGGGATGAACTTGCCGCGATTCTGAAATGCCTTGTACTGCTCCGAGAGGATTTTTTCATGTTGATCCTCTTCTGCAGCCATCATTTCGAAGAATTCTTTAACGGCCGGACTCTCGGTTTTGCGGGCAACCTGTGCGTAGAAAGCCTGTCCCCGGCGTTCCAGCAATATGGCCTGTTTTAATATGGACACGGTATCATTATGCATTTATGATTTCCTTTTTTCGGGTAATTGTTTGGGTTATAAGTCTGGGACTTGAGGTTAAAGGCTGAAGGTGTTTTCTATGATTCCAAAGTTTTCCCCGGCAGCCTTCGGTCTTTAATCTATCTGCCAGCCGCAGTTTCCAGAGCGGCGTCATGGTCGAAATCGGCTGCGTTCCAGGACGGGGTTGACACGTATTCCCGCTGGAATGTCTCGATGATTTGATCGATGGGTACATCCGTGAATTCGCCGCGATATTGCAGATATTCCATGTGCCGATTTCCGTTCAGGTCAAATGGGTGGTATATCGCATTGTTGCGGCCGTCGAATTCAAGCGGCTGGATTTGAAACCGTTCGCAAAGCTCGATGTTAAAGGCCGGTGTCGCCTTGACCCAGATGCCGTCGAGATAAATGGCGGTATAGCCATGCCAGTAAAAGACATCTGTTTTCATTGCCTCGCGCATGCGGGCCGTGGAAAGATGGTTTCTGACATCGGCAAAGCCCAGTCTGGCGGGAATCCCCATAGCCCGGCAAGCGGCTGCCAGAAGGATTGCCTTCGGGACACACCAGCCTCTGCCGACGCTTAATGTATGGCTTGCCTTCAGGCCTTCGACGGTTAAATCGATCGAATAGGGGTCATACCGAATACCGTCGCGGACCGCGTAATACAGTCGGATCGCTTTTTGCCTGGAATCATGGGCATCCCCGGCATTCTCCCTGGCAAACGCCGATACCATCGGGTGATGGGAATCGACGGTCGCCGAGGGTCGAACATACTCTATTATTACTGAATCCATTTATCAAAACCCTTTCATAACACCCCTTGTATTCAGAACGTAATTCACTGCCTGATCCATACCTCGCAAGATGTTATTCTCCTTCACCTTCAATCTATTGTGAAGCTGTTTCTCGGGCACGGTCATCGGCAAGCTTGGACAATTTCTCAACGGGTACCGGCTCACTGTCCAGAAGTTTTTTATAAAGTGCTTCGGAAAGTGCCCGGGGGATATCAGCCTTGTTTTTGGTTTCCTTTTCAATGGACTGATTCAGTGCATCGAATGCAGGCGCACCGGCTTTTTCGCTGAACATTTTTTTCAAGGCTTGCTGGGTATTCGGGGCGGTGAAATCAAGTGCTCCGAAATCCACATTTTCTCCGCCTTTTAATCCGGTACGGCCGGCAATCGCCAGGCGTCTGTTTTGCACTTTTTGTTCCGCTCCGTCGGCATCCGGGCTGTAATGACCCAGTACGCTGAGTTTGAGCTGCGGACGGTTCTTCAGTACGTCGGCAATTTTATGCAGTTTTTCCTTTTCCGGTGGCAAAAGCTCCGACGCTCCTGGATCAAACACCACAACAGCCTCTTGTTCACCCCCTCCACCAAACAGGGATCCCAACGCCCGAAACGGCGATGTCACGATTTTAGTCAATAAATTTACCAGGGCTTTCCAGATGAGATGCCCATAGCTGAACTGCGGATCGTTCAGGTCGCCGCTTACCGGAAGGCCTATATCGATGCGACCGCTCGAATCCTTAAGCAGCGCAATTGCCAGATCCAGCGGCAGATTAACGGCGCTCGGGCTGTCAACATGTTCCCCCAGGGTCAGATTGTCCACAATAATCTGGTTGTCTCCGAGCAGCTTATAATCTTGAATCCGATATTTCAGATCCGTTGAGAGCTTTCCGGAGGTGATGCGGCGACCGGCGAATCTGCCGGAATAGGGCGTCAGTTTCGTCATTTCAACATTTTTAAAAACCACAGAGATGTCAGTAGATAGCTCCGGATAAAAAATATTGATTTTTCCACTGATCCTGGCCAGTCCGTACTGATCCACACGTCCATCCAGTTGGACCTGAGAGGATGCATCACCGCCAGACGTGAGTCCGCTAACCCTGCCCTTAAGATCGGTAATTTGCGTCATGAACGGCGGCTGCAGGCTTAAATCGGCAAAGATCATATCCCCTTTTTCGACATCAATCTTTCCGATACGAACCGGAAAAGCCTCCGGGCTCTTTTTTGAATCGGGGGTGGGTGGCGCTGCGGTCTTTGGCTGGCCGGCCTGCGTCTTGAACACCTTGGACAGGTTCAGGGTGTGATCCTGTGCAATAATCACTTCGCCGGTCGGCTTTGAAAGCCGGATTTCATCAATGTC
>JAPLJE010000565.1:0-1862 GCA_026388755.1 Deltaproteobacteria bacterium
ATGAACGTGTCCAAAAAAGACCTTTTAAAGGACATGGAAAAAGCGTCCGAGTTTGATCAGTCCACCCTGTTCAAGAAAATCTACGAAGAGGAGTTCGGCATGTTCGGCGGGGCATCCTATGGAGCCTTAATCGGAGACTATGAATTCGGCAAACATCCCCAGGACCTGTCCCTGCTGGAAAAAATTTCGCAGGTGGCGGCCGCTGCCCATGCGCCATTTTTATCGGCAGCCGCACCGGAAATTTTTAATTTCGACAGTTTCACCGAGCTGGGTGAGCCGCGGGATTTGACCAAAATTTTTCAGAGTGTGGATTATGCCAAGTGGAAATCCTTCCGGGACTCCGAAGATTCGCGATATGTCGCCCTGGCAATGCCCCACATTCTGATGCGTCTGCCCTATGGCAAGGCTAATGTGCCGGTGGAGGCCTTTGATTTTGAAGAACGGGTGGACGGCACCGACCACAAGAAGTATCTGTGGGGGAATGCCGCCTATGCCCTGGGGACCCGTCTGACCGAGGCCTTTGCCAAGTACCACTGGTGCGCCGCCATTCGGGGTGTGGAAGGCGGTGGTCTGGTTCAGGGCCTGCCCGTTCATACCTTTAGCACGGATGAGGGGGATGTGGCCCTCAAGTGCCCCACCGAAATCGCCATTACCGACAGGCGGGAGAAAGAGCTTGCCGACTTGGGCTTCGTTCCCTTGGTTCATTGCAAGGGGACCGACTATGCCGCCTTTTTCAGCACGCAAACGGTTAACAGGCCAAAACTCTACAGTACCGATTCCGCAAACGCCAACGCCAGACTTTCTTCCCAGCTCCAGTATATTCTTGCGATCTCCAGATTTGCCCATTATCTGAAATCCATCATGCGTGACAAAATAGGCAGTTTCATGACCCGGGCAAATGCCCAGACTTTTCTGAACACCTGGATTAGCAACTACACCCTTGGCGATGATGACGCCAGTCAGGACATGAAAGCAAAATACCCGCTTCGGGAAGCCCGGGTTGATGTCAGTGAAATACCGGGTAAAACGGGCGCATACCGGGCTGTCGCATTTTTGAAGCCACATTACCAGCTCGACGAACTGAGCGTCTCGTTGCGGCTGGTCGCGGATCTGCCACCACCAGCGAAGTGATGAGACCTGATGTTTTTTGCGTCCTGATCCCGGAAGGGGGTGAGATATTAGCTTAAAACAAACCACGAAATACATTAATATGAAAATATCACTGCGTTCAAGATATTAAAACATGGCTCATTGAGTCCCACAAAAATGGAGGTAGCAATATGGCTGTAGATATGTTCTTGAAGATTGACGGAATCAAAGGAGAAGCCCAGGATGCCAAGCATAAGGGCGATATCGATGTGCTTGCCTGGAGTTGGGGCGCCACCCAGTCGGCCACCACTCACATGGGCGGTGGTGGCGGATCCGGAAAAGCTAGTTTTCAGGATATGCATATCACCAAATATGTGGATTCAGCCACGCATAACCTTTTAAAACATACGTCTACCGGCAAGCACATTAAAGAGGCGTTGCTGACGGTACGAAAAGCGGGGGAGACGCCTCTGGAGTACATCAAGATCAAGATGACAGATTGCCTGATTTCTTCCATCAGCACCGGCGGCAGCGGCGGAGAGGACCGCTTGACGGAAAACATCTCCCTAAACTTTGCAGAGTATGAGTTCGTCTACACGCCCCAAAAAGCGGATGGTTCAGGAGATTCCGCGTTGCCGTTCAAGTTTAACATTGCTACAAACGAAGTGAAATGAGAGATAAAATAGCAAACGTCCAAACGCCCATTCTGGACAGGCTCATCGACGATGAACCTGGCAATTCGCGTGAGCCTGTCCAGGAACAGTTTTTTATTG
>JAPLJE010000565.1:1895-12994 GCA_026388755.1 Deltaproteobacteria bacterium
GCCAGGGATCTGGAAAACCTTCTCAATGCAAGGCGCCACATCCTGGTTCCGCCGGTTTCGTACAGGGAAGTCAACAATTCCCTTTTTGTTTACGGCCTGCCAGATTACACCAGCCGGAACCCCGGAAACGCCTCCGTAAGATCACAGCTACGTCTGGAAATTGAGAAGACCATATCCCGGTTTGAGCCGAGGCTCAAGAATGTCGCCGTCCATATTGATTCTCGAACTGCAAGCACCAGGGATCTCGGCTTCAGGATCACCGCCGTCATGGTAGTGAATCCCATATCCGAGCCAGTATCCTTTGACACGACTTTTGATTTAAACAGAAGCAAATATTCTATCATAAAGTAGACCTTCATGGATGATGCACTGCTGAACTATTACGAACAGGAATTGAGCTATGTCCGGCAGATGGGAGCTGAGTTTGCCTAGAAATACCCCAAGATTGCCGGGCGCCTGCTCCTTGAACACGATAAATCATCAGACCCTCATACGGAGCGTCTGATTGAAGCCTTTGCCTTCATCAGCGGCCGCATTCATAAAAAAATCGATGACGATTTCCCGGAAATCACGCAATCGTTATTCAATGTCATATACCCCCATTACAACAATCCCATCCCGTCGCTGACCATCGCCAGGTTCGATCCGATGATGCAGAACATCTCCGAAGCCGGCTACCGGATCGATCGGGGAACAAAGCTTTACTCCAAGCCTGTTTATGGCACTCCCTGCCAGTTCACAACCTGCCAGCCCGTTGAAATCTGGCCCGTGGAAGTCACCGCCGCCGGGCTCAGGGACCCGAGGGTGCTGATTAAAGATGCCCAGCAGGCGATTTATATTCAGCTCAAGACCGCCAACAACATCCCTATTTCCAAACTCGCCTGGAAAAGCCTTCGTTTCTATCTGCACGGCCAGCATCAGCAGGTTTTTCATCTTTACGAGCTTCTGTTCAACAATGTTTGCCAGGTCGAATGTGAATCGGCCGGAAATATAGGAAACCCCCATCGCATTTTGCTGGCGCCCTCCCCTATCGGTCCGGTGGGCTTTGAGGAAGAAGAATCTGCATTGTCTTTTCCAAAGCGGTCTTTCCCCGGCTATCGGCTGCTGTTCGAATATTTCTGCTTCCCTGAAAAATTTCTTTTTTTCGATCTGCAGGGCCTCGGCAAATTAAAAGATGCTCCAGTCGGTGACACGCTCGATATCTGGATTTATTTAAACCGGACAGCAAAACCCAATCTTGTGGTCAACCGGGATACGTTTTGCCTCAATGCCGCACCGGCCATAAATCTTTTTTCAAAGATCGCCGAACCCATCCGTGTGGAACAGCGCCGGACCGAGTACCGTGTAGTGCCTGATATCAGAAGGCAGGAGGTGACAGAGATTTTCACTGTCGATCGGGTGATGGCGTCAGGGGCCGTTAAAACCGATGAGATTTATGATTATAAACCATTTTACTCCATACGGCATCACCTGAACGAAGCGGAAGCCCAAAGTCGGCAAGCCTTCTGGAATATTCAGCGGCGCGAGTCCGGGAAAAAAGGAGATAACGGCACCGAGGTTTACCTTTCCTTCACCGATCTGAACTTCAGGCCAACCGACCCGGGTGTCGAGATTCTGACGCTTCATACCACCTGCACGAACAGGGACTTGCCATCCCGGCTTCCCTTCGGCGCCCCTGAAGGTGATTTTGATCTGGAGATTGCCGCCCCGTTGGTAAAAGTTTCCGGCATCATGAAACCGACCCCGACCCGGCGGCCCTCACTGGGCGGATCACTGCACTGGCGCCTCATCTCGCACCTGTCTCTTAACTATCTATCCATCGTCGAAGGCGGCGAGGAGGCGCTAAGGGAAATTCTCAGTCTCTATGATTTTGACAATTCCCCCGCAACCCGGCAGCAAATCAGCGGGATTTCCCGATTGACATCGCGTTATGTCACCAAGAGAATGGGTCAGTCCATCGGCCGGGGAGTTCAGGTGGTTCTCGAATTCAATTCCTTCAGCCAGATGGTGGCTAAAACCATTCAGAAGAAAGAGGTGTTGAAAGAATGGGCTCCGAGAAGCGGCAATCGAATTCTCCTATAGAAGAACGCCTGTTTAAGGAGTTCTATTCCTTTTCCTTCTTCAAGGCGGTGGAGCTTCTTGAAAAGCTTTCTCCAGACAGAAAGCTTTTAGGCCAAACCATGGATTCGCGTCAGGAAGCAGTGCACTTCTCGGTCAAGCCGGGGTTTGCCTTCCCACCGAGCGATATTGGAGGCTTGTCGCCCGGCGCAGATAGAGGGCCAAGTCAAATGGAAGTCGCCTTCATGGGCTTGATCGGCCCCTCCGGAGTCCTACCGCACTGGTATACCGAACTGGCTGTTGCCCGAAGACGCGAGAAAGACTACTCCCTGGCCGCCTTTCTCGACATCTTTCACCATCGGCTTATCTCGCTTTTTTACCTGGCCTGGAAAAAACACCAGTTCCCTGCAACGTATCTTCCGGGTGCCCAGGACAAGCTCTCCGGTTACCTTCTAAGTCTTACAGGCCTGGGTACCAAGGGCCTTCGTGGTCGCATCGGTTTGCCCGAAGAATCGCTTTCTTTCTACAGCGGGCTTTTGTCGCGCCAGATACCTTCGGCTGTCGCCATTGAATCGGCCGTGACATATTATTCCGGCACATTGGTTTCAGTTGAACAATTCATCGAGAGAATGATTCCACTGGCACCCGAAGATCAGACGAGCATCGGCGCAGCAAATGCACAACTCGGAATGGATGCTGTCTGCGGCAGTTTTGTCTGGGAGTGCCGTACAAAATTCCGTGTCCATCTGGGACCCATGGATCTCACGGCATTCCTTCGCTTTCTGCCCACTGGGGATCTGCTGGCCCCTATTTTTTCGCTGGTGCGCTATATGGTCGGTATTGAATATGAATTTGATGTCCGTATTTTTTTAAAGCGGGAAGAGGTGCCACCCTGTGTTTTAGGGGCGAAGTCCCCCGTCGCTCCCCTTCTGGGATGGTCGACCTGGATTAAAAACCCCGGCTACACACACGAAGAAGATCCGCAGATTACTTTTGAAGAAGAAGGAATAAAAGCGAAAAGCGGATAAGCTTTACAACTTAAACAGTTAATAAACGGAGATTTTCCCATGGCCATCTCAAATCTCAAGTCCCTGATCGGAAAATTGAACACAGCCTGTCGCAAGAGTCTTGAATCCGCGGCAGGTCTCTGTCTATCCCACACCCATTACGATGTGGAGCTGGAACATTTTTTTATAAAGCTCCTTGATATTCAGGATACGGATTTTCAGAAAATTTTAAGATACTTTGAAATAAACGAGTCCCATCTAATCGGGGATCTTATGGAAGTTATTGAGAAATTCAAGACAGGCAATGCCCGCACCCCTGCCCTCTCCCCCAGAATCCCGCAGATGATTAAAGAGGCATGGCTTGTTGCTTCGGTGGATTTTCAAGTTTCCGCTATCCGCTCCGGCCACATTCTCATGGCGCTTCTTTCCAATTCTGATACGGCAAGGGGACTTATTTCAAGCTCTTCCCTGTTTAAAAAAATCTCCATGGATACGCTTAAAGACGCCTTTGCCGATTTAACCGCCGGTTCAGCGGAGGACAGTGAAGTGCAAGAGCAGCGGAGGGGCCCGCTGCCGGATCAGCGCAGGTCAGCCACGGCAAGGGGCAGGCCCTGGCGCAATACACCGTCAATTTGACCGAAAAAGCGAAAAAGGGAGAGATCGATCCGGTTCTCGGGCGCGATTTTGAAATCCGCCAGATGGTGGATATCCTTATCCGCCGCCGCCAGAACAATCCGATTCTCACCGGTGAGGCAGGGGTTGGGAAGACGGCTGTGGTTGAAGGGTTTGCACTTAGAATTGCCGAAGGAGATGTGCCGCCGCCGCTTCGGGGAGTCGCCATCCATACCCTCGATCTGGCGCTTTTGCAGGCCGGAGCTGGCATCAAGGGAGAGTTTGAGGAAAGACTCAAGCAGGTCATCAATGAGGTCAAGTCCTCGCCGGTGCCGATTATTCTGTTCATTGACGAGGCCCACACCTTGATTGGCGCCGGTGGTCCCGCCGGCGCCGGGGATGCGGCCAATCTCCTTAAGCCCGCTCTGGCCCGTGGGGAATTGCGCACCATTGCAGCCACCACCTGGGCGGAATACAAAAAATACTTCGAAAAGGACGCGGCCCTGGCACGGCGCTTCCAGGTGGTAAAGGTGGAAGAACCGGATGAAGAAACAGCCATGGTCATGATGCGGGCCATATCCCCCTTTCTTGAGAATCATCACAAAGTCATGATTACCGACGGGGCGTTGCAGGACTCGGTTCATCTTTCCCATCGCTATATTACAGGAAGGCAATTGCCGGATAAGTCGGTCAGCGTGCTGGATACTGCCTGCGCCAGGATTGCCATTGGGCTGACCACCAGTCCGCCGGCTGTGGAAGGGGCCACCCGGCAACTGGGGCAAATCGACCGGGAAACCAAGCTTCTGGAAAAAGAGGCCCTGTTGGGCCAGGATCATTCGGAGCGGATAGAAGCGCTGGCGGTTCAGCGGGTGGAGATCGAAAAACAGCTCGAAGCGTTGGATAAAAAATGGAAGGCGGAAATGGCGGTTGCCGACCGTATCATCGCCGCACGAAAAGAGATTCTGGAAACTCACCAGAAAGATTCAGCCGATCCGGTTTTGTCTAAAAAACGGGAAGAACTCAAAGCGGCCGAGGCCGAGCTTCTTGAAGTCCAGGCGAATAATCCCCTTGTTCATATATCCGTTAACTCAGAAACAATATCTGAGGTGATTTCTGGCTGGACCGGCATCCCCACCGGCCGGATGCTGCGCGATGAAATCACCACCGTGCTCAATCTCGACAAACTGCTGGCCGAGCGGGTCATCGGCCAGGATCATGGCTTGCGCGCCATGGCCCAAACCATCCAGACCGCCCATGCCGGTATTGAGGATCCGTCCAAACCCACCGGCGTCTTCATGCTGGTGGGACCCAGCGGTGTCGGAAAAACAGAAACCGCCCTGGCCCTGGCCGATCTGTTATACGGCGGAGAGGAAAACGTCATTACCATCAATATGTCCGAATACCAGGAGGCTCATACCGTTTCCAGCCTCAAAGGGTCTCCCCCGGGGTATGTCGGGTACGGGGAAGGCGGCGTGCTCACCGAGGCAGTGCGGCGCAGGCCTTACAGTGTCGTGCTCCTGGACGAAGTGGAAAAAGCCCATAACGATGTCATGGAACTCTTTTACCAGGTATTTGACAAGGGGACACTGGAAGACGGCGAAGGCAGACGTATCGATTTCAAGAACAATCTGATCATTCTCACCTCCAACCTGGGGACTGATACGATCATGAAGCTTTGCGCCGACGAGGAAACAAAACCGGACCCCGAGGCCCTTGCCGAAACCCTGCGTCCTGACCTGCAGAAACATTTCAAACCTGCCTTCCTGGGCCGATTGAAGGTGATTCCCTATTACCCAATATCCGATGAAAACCTTAGGTTTATTACAAAGCTCAAACTCAATAAAGTGGTAAAACGGATGCGGGAGAACCGCAATACGGTCCTCACCTACGGGGATGACGTGGTTGAATCCATTTCCCGCCGCTGCACCGAGGTTGACAGCGGCGCGAGAAACATCGATCACATCATGTCCCATACCCTGATGCCGGAACTTAGCAGAGAGCTGCTGACCCGGATGGCCGCGGGAGAGCCGATCAGCGAGGTGTCGGTGTCGGTGAATGGGGACGGTTTTGTGTACGACATAAAGTAGCCGCCAAGAAGGTAAGCAAGTTTAATTTATACCTAAACCCTGCATTGTTTTTTATCACAAGGAGGTTCATCATGGCTTTAAAAGATGATAACGATCGGTATTCTCTGCGGAGTGCAATCCAGACATTTCTGGATGATAATATCCCAAAAACAGGTCTGGTTTCCGGCGGTAAAAGTGGTAAGTATTATGAGATTACTTCGAAGACTGATGATCAGATACAACAATCAAGGAATAAAGTTCCACCTGATACATGGTCGAGCTGTAATGACTTCACCCGCTGGGTTTCGGGAAAAATCGGCGCGCCGGGGCAAGTCCTGTCCGGACTCAACCTCAGTCTGGCCAATAATTATCCGGGTAGAGATGGCAGCTGGATCGATGCCAATGACCCGGACAACTGGGATCTGCGTCCTCAGCCTGGCGATTTTTTTTCGATGAATCGGTCTGGACAGAAGTGGGGACATGTGGGAATTGTCTATGATTTCGACAATTATGCGCAAACATGGAGAGTGGTACATGGCGGACAAGGAAAAGGCGGATCTAAAAGCGACTATATCCTATGGAATGAACCTAATAGACCCTTTCCTTGGGCTGAAGTAAATGGCTGGGTTGACATCGTTTTATTCACATACGGTCAAGAAACAGTTGACGATCCGGGATTTTAAGGAAAATATTATTGTAGCGTAGAGGATAGATAAGTTCAGGCACGAACTCTGCCTCCAACTATACATATATGCGATGATTACAGAAAAAATCACAGAAAAAATGCCCCAAGTGACCCTTGAAATCGACGAGGCATTACACCTGGCCTTGAAACTCCACAAGGGAAATTCTTTGGCCGAAGCGGAGCGTCTCTATGGGTGTATCCTCCAATCCGCGCCGGACAATTTGAACGCCCTTCACTTTCTGAGCCTTCTCTGCCATCAGCAGAACCGGCATGATGAAGCGGCCGCGCTGATCGAGCGCATCATTTGCCTTGCGCCCGATAATGCGGACGCTCACAACAATCTGGGAAATGTGCTGGAGGGACAGGGAAAAGCCATGGAGGCGGAAGCCTGTTATCGGAAGGCCATCGCTCTTTATCCTGGCCACGGCCCGGCCCACAACAATCTAGGCGTCGTGCTCTTAGCCCGAAACCAGGCGGGTGAAGCAATTGAAGCCTATCGCCGCGCAACGGAGCTGGCGCCGAATTCAGCCGAATTCCGTTACAACATGGGCAACGCCCTTCGAAAATCAGGAGATTTGAACGCTGCCATCAGCGCCTACCGGGAAGCCATCACCTTGGCGTCCGACTATGCCGTTGCATGGCAGGGCCTCGCTCGGACCTGTCTTCTGGCAAACCGTCGTGAAGAGGCTGCGGACGTGTCGTCGAACAGGTGTTTGATGATTTGGCGGACAGCTTCGACACCCATCTGGTGGAGCATCTCGGCTATCGCACCCCCACTCTCCTTGTCGAAGCCCTTGCCACCGCACTTCCAGCACCAACCGCAACGCTTGATATTCTGGATGCCGGTTGCGGAACCGGTCTATGCGCCCCGCTTCTTCGGCCCTATGCCCGCTATCTTGCCGGAGTCGATCTCTCTGCGGGCATGCTGGCGAAGGCAACGGGACGAAAGGTGTACGACGATCTGATTCAGGCCGAGTTGACGGATTTTCTGGATCAACAATCAGATGCCTTCGATATCATCGCCTCGGCCGACACCCTGTGCTACTTCGGCGCCCTGGAGCCGGTTTTCAAGGCCGCTGCCTGTGCCCTAAAATCCGATGGCTTCCTGGCCTTCACCCTGGAGGATGCGGAAGATGAAACGAAAAGCTTCCAGTTAAACCCCCACGGCAGGTATGCCCACTCCAGATCCTATGTCAGGGGCATTCTTGAAACAGCCGGACTTGGCATTCATTCCATCTCATCAGCAATCCTGCGCAAGGAGAACGGTTTGCCAGTGTCCGGGCAGATAGTGATAGCCCGGAAAAGGAGATAAACGATGCCAGAGCCTATCACATTCGGCGAAATTGAGTTTAAACTGGTCGCCGATATGGAAAACCCTGCTGGCGCGCCGGATTCGGAAGAGCCTTTTCGTATCCTCATCATGGGGGATTTCAGCGGCCGGACGAATTGCGGCGTTTCCCCATCGGGCACCGCATGGGCGAATCAACGGCCGATCCGAATAAACCGGGATAATTTTGATGCGATGATGGCAAAACTCGGGATTGGGTTAAAACTGCCCATGCCGGAAAAAACCGTACCCTTCATCAATATTCGATTTTCAGAACTGGAGGATTTTCATCCGGATCGTCTTTATGAGCGCCTTGGGGTGTTCCAGGCCTTAAGGGACACCCGAAAGAGCCTCGAGAATCCTGTCACATTCACTGCCGTTGCCGGTGCTCTAAAAGGGGCACGGCCTTACGCTGAAGCACCGGCAACCGGGCCCGTTTCCGGCGATCTACTGGATCAAATCATCTAGCACCCGCCGGTCGAGCAGAGAGAGGCCGATTCCAACACCCCCCCGTCTGAATGGCAGTCATTTCTGCAGGACATTGTCAGGCCGTATATGTTATCCGATCCCCACCCCCGGCAGGTGGAAATGATGGCTGCCCTGGATGCTGCGTCCGGAAAGCTGATGCGCATGATTTTGCATCACCCCGATTTCATGGCCATGGAAGCTGCCTGGAAAGGACTCTTTTTTCTCGTCTCCAGACTGGAGACTGACGCCCTGCTGAAACTCTATCTGTTGGACATATCCAAAGAGGAACTGGCGGTGGACTTGGGCACTGTCGAAAACCTTCATTCAACCGGACTGTACCGGCTTCTTGTTGGTCAATCCATTGAGACCCTCGGCGGAGAACCCTGGGCGGTACTGATTGGCAACTATCACTTCGAGAAACGTCAAGAGGATATTGATTTTCTGGGCCGGATGGCAAAAATTGCCAAGGCATCCGGAGCGCCCTTTATCGCTGCTGCAAGTGATAAAATGGTATGCCAGCTCTCGCTCACCAAGACACCTGATCCGGATGACTGGGAACAATCGTCAGATCCTGAGGCGCTACAGGCATGGCAGGCGCTTCGGGAGCTTCCCGAAGCCGCGTATATTGGCCTTGTCCTTCCCCGCTTCCTGCTTCGGCTGCCATATGGCGCCGACACCGAACCTGTTGAATCTTTTGATTTCGAGGAATTGCCTTCCCCTTTGGATCACGAGACCTGTCTCTGGGGGAATTCCTGTTTCGCATGTGCGCTGCTTCTGGGTCAGGCATTCAGCCTGAACGGCTGGCAGCTCAGACCCGGAGATCAGCTTGACGTCAACAATCTGCCGCTTTATTTATACAAAGACAATACCGAATCAAAGCTTTTGCCCTGCGCCGAGACGTTGCTCACTCAGCGCGCTGCTGACTATTGTCTTTTCTCAATCAGGACACCGTCCGCCTTGCCCGCTTTCAGGCCATTGCAGCACCCCTTTGCCGGTTGGCGGGGCGATGGCGGGAATAACGACATTTTATTTGACAAAATCGAGTAATTGATGGATTCGTAAAAAAAGACGATAATTACCGGTGTGTTTTCTCACTCTAGCTTGCAACCAAGGATGAAAAGCCATGTATACTCAGGAAAACAGACTGATTGCAATTGAAACACCACTGGGACAGGATGTCCTGCTGCTGAGGGAGTTTAGCGGCACGGAAAGCGTCTCCAGGCTTTTCAGTTACCGTCTCACCCTACTCTCCGAAAATCATCGCATTGCCTTCGCGGATATTATCGGCCGAAATGTTACCCTATCCATTAACCTGAATAGCGGTGGGCAACGGTTTATAAATGGTATTGTGGCATCATTTTCACAAAACAGCAGCGGCACCGAAAGGATAGAAACGAGCACTTTTTCCGAATATACGGCCACCATCGTTCCCTGGCCCTGGTTACTGACAAGGACATCCGACATCAGGATATTTCAAGAGCTTTCCGTGCCGGATATCATTGAAAAAATATTCCGGGAAAAGGGGCTTAGCGATTTTTCACTGCGGCTTCACGGCCAATATGAGAAAAAAGTATACTGCGTGCAATACCGGGAGACCGATTTTAACTTTGTTTCACGATTGATGGAAGAAGAAGGAATATTTTATTTTTTTGAGCATGAGTCGGGAAAACACAATCTGGTCCTGGCCGATTCAACCGCGGAGCACCCACCCTGTCCGGAGCAGGGAACCGCCCGATATCATCAGACCGAAGGAGATATACTTGATGAGGACTGGATCAACTCCCTGGAGGTGCGACAGGAAATAAGAGTAGGGAAGTTTACATTGAATGATTACAACTTTGAAACGCCAACAACGAAGCTTTCCGTTGAGGCTGTCAGCAGGGTTTAACTGGGGCCCGGCGAACGGGAAATATATGACTATCCTGCCGAGTATGAAAAACGGGCGCAGGGAGACAGGCTCGCCAATCTCTTCATGGAAAGAGAGGAAGCACAAATTACATCGATTTTCGGATCGAGCAGCTGTCGTGCTTTCCGACCCGGTTACCGGTTTGAGTTGCAGGATTATTTCCGGGAAGAAATGAACGCCAAATCCTATGTACTAATGGAAATTTCACAGACGGCCTCTTCAAACGTAACGGGAACAGGCAGTAAAGAGGCATCAACCTACAGCAACAGTTTCTCCTGTATTCCTCATGAAACGCCCTTTCGTCCGCAGCGCATGACTGCCAAACCCATTGTCGAAGGTGTCCAGACGGCTGTCGTGGTGGGCCCTGCCGGAGAAGAGATTTATACGGATATGCATGGTCGCGTCAAGGTGCAGTTTCATTGGGACCGGGAGGGCCAAAAAGACGAGAACAGCTCCTGCTGGATACGAGTCAGCCAAGCCTGGGCAGGTGCGGGCTGGGGAGGAATCTACATTCCACGTATCGGCCAGGAAGTCATCGTGGAATTTCTGGAAGGAGATCCGGATCGCCCCATCATCACCGGACGAGTTTATAACGCCAGCCAAACATCTCCATATCCGCTGCCGGGAGAAAAAACCAAGAGCACCATCAAATCCAATTCTTCACAGGGGGGCGAGGGTTTCAACGAGTTTCGCTTCGAGGACAAGAAAGGGGAAGAGCAGATATTCATCCATGCCGAAAATGATATGGACCAGCGCGTGAAACATGATATCCGTGAGTGGGTCGGCAATGACAGGCATCTCATGGTCAAGCGTGATCATTTTGAAACGGTTGAGTTTGATAAGCATCTGAACATTGCCCGTGATGAGATGACCGAGATCGGCCGGGACCGGCATTTGAAGGTGGCCGGAAAAGAAGCCATGGAAATCGCGGGATCGAGATCGATGGTCGTAAACGGCGATATGATCGAGG
>JAPLJE010000656.1 GCA_026388755.1 Deltaproteobacteria bacterium
CCCAGTGGCTGGCTGAGCGGGACCTATGTGGTGGCGGCGGAAACCCGAACAGTTGAAGGTCGTGGCCGCCTGACAACCGTATCCGGTTTTGATAAACTATTCAGGGCAGGCGAACCGGTCCCGAAGCCCTCTTTCCACCGTGACCACAAAGTCTTGGACATTGGTTAAAATGGATCTGGCGGTAAGAGATCCCCTGTCCGCAAGCTTGCTGGCAGCAAATTCAGACATATCCACCGAATAAAAATAGACGGGCCTGACCCGCTGGTCTGCCATGACCTGGTAGGATGGCGTCATATTGCCTGCGGCAATGGTGTGAAGCTGTGTGGCCATGGCGATAACCGTTGTGGCTTTTTGGGACAGCTTCCGCATCTGGTTCTGGGCCTCGTAAGCGTTCCCGATAATTTCGGGAAGGGGTCCGTCATCCCGGATGGAGCCTGCCAGAACATAGGGGATGCGGTTTAAGGTGACCGCATGCATGATGCCGTTTTGAACCAGCCCCGTTTCAATGGCTTTTTTTATGGAACCTGCAGCCCGGATTCGGTTGATGGCATCCAGATGGTTGTAATGGCCCAGGGAAAGTGTTCGCTTGGAGTAAATTTCCTGACCCAGTGCGGTTCCGAAAATGGCACCTTCCACATCGTGGGCGGCCAGGGCGTTTCCTGCCAGAAGTGCATGGACATAGCCGTTTTCGATCAGGGAAACAAAGGCGTTTCTGGCATCCCGGTCAAAGACGACAGCAGGCCCCAGAACCCACACTATGAATCCGTGCTCTTTTTCGTAATGAATCAAATGATACAGCTCGTCATAGTCAATGGAAAAAGAGGTTTCGCGGGTCAGATGGGACCGAAAGGTAAATTTTTCAGTCATGTAGTCCGGGAAAACAAAGGCTTTTGTGTGAACCAGAATGCCGTTCTCGCCATTTTCGCTTCTGCCGCAGGCAACCAAGTCACCGGCATTTAACCGTCGAAGTTCCGTAACCGCAAGACTATTGCCGGGTCCAAGCACCACTGCGCAATCCATCCGTGATTTGGAAAGCAGGACCCAGTTGCCTTTTTCGATTTGCAGGTATTCGGGATAAACGGATGTGGCGTGGTAGTTATCCGGGGCCACGCCTTTCACCGGCGCCGGCTGAAAACGCACGCAGGGAGCATTTTGCAGCTCCGGGCGGCTGAAATCCGGAGCGTGAAAGGCAGGCATTTGAAATTGCATGGTCATTTCCTTTCCCGCATTGACAGCCGCATACTTTCAGCAATGATTGTGAGCGGTCATGTCCGTTTGAATAAGCGCTCAATCTCCTGCCTGGGCCACTGAATCCATGTGGGGCGGCCATGGGGGCAGTGGGCTGGAATCCTACAGGCTTCCAGATCCTTGATCACGGTTGCCATCTCCGCAAGGGTCAGGGACTGATTGGCGCGAATCGCGCCGTGACAAGCCATCAGCTTCAGACAGGCATCCAGTGATTTTTCCATGTTTGGCGTCAAACCGGTCTCCATGGTGCGATCCACCATTTCGATCACCAGGGGCTTGATTTCCCTGCCGGAAAGGATCATGGGCACGGATTTGATCACAAATGAATCTTTCCCGAAGAGTTCGATCTCAAAGCCGTACTGGCAAAGCTCCGGAATGAGTTTTTCCAGGATCATGGCCTGCCGGTACCCCAGGTCCAGGGTTTCCGGAATCAGCAGCCGCTGGACCGGAATCCGTCGTTCCATGGACTTGTCCGCCAGTTTTTCATACAGAATCCGTTCGTGGGCGGCATGCTGATCCAGCAGAATCAGGTTTTCCCCCGACTCACAGATGATATAAGAGTTAAAAAACTGACCAATGGGATTCAGATTTAGGGACTGCGGCATTTCCCATAACTGTGGCTGATCTGTTGGCCCTGGCAGCCTGATTGGCGCCGGTGGATCCGTCAAAGGGGAAAGTATGGATGATTGGGTGGGTTTCAAGCCCGATCCTGTGGCGGAGTCTCCACCGCCAGAAGAGGGCATGATGTAAGGATATTTATTTTCAGCACGGGCCGGATTCTCGGATATGGATGTCGGGCCAAGGCGTTTGGACGGTGCCCAGGACGGCTTTTCTTCATGGACGAGTCCGGCTGAAACTGCGGCAACGATGGCGTCATAAATATGCTGCTGATGGGAAAAACGGATTTCCTGCTTTGAAGGATGAACATTGACATCCACCTGGTCGCAGGGAACCTTTATAAACAGTACCGCCAGCGGAAACTGCCCTTTCATCAGGCGCCCGCCGTAAGCTTCCAGCAGGGCATGCTGAACCATCCGGTTACGGACCGGCCGCCCGTTGACAAAAACAAAAATGCCCTGGGAAGTGGCTCGCGTGATCCGGGGAAGCGACATCCAGCCGGAAAGAGAAACGCCGTCTTTTTCGATTTGAATGGGGAAAAGGCCGGAGCGAAAATCCTTGCCGAGGATGTCGGTGATCCGGCCGGACGGGTCCGCTGCAACAGACCAGTTCTGAAGAACAGACCCGTTATGGATCAGCTTGAAGTGAATCTTTGGCCACCCCAAGGCAATATTTGAAATCACATCGG
>JAPLJE010000634.1:0-854 GCA_026388755.1 Deltaproteobacteria bacterium
CATACTGCCTCAAATTTATAACTGAAAACTCATCACCCATCACTTTATTTAAGGAGAACAGACCAACATGACCGAGTATGATTACTGGAAAATTTTTCCCAGAATGCCCCGAAAAGTCACCATCGGCGACATTACGATTCGAGATGGTTTCCAGCACGAAGAAAAATTCGTTTCCACGGCTGCAAAAATATTTTATCTTGAAGAGCTGATCTTTGCCGGATGCCGCGATATCGAGGTCACCAACCTGGGCAACCCCATTGCAATGCCCCAGTTCAGGGATGCCGAGCAGCTGCTGGCGCATTTGAGAAGCGACCGGTTCAAAAGCCGCTGCGCCAAAAAAGGAATCAACTACGAGGATATCTGCCTCACCGCCATTACCATTCGGGAAACATCGGTTGACCGGGCCATTGCCCTCAAACAAAAAGGCATGGGGCCGGATCGGATTCTCATGATGGTATCCACGGAAGAACAGCATCATTTTGCCAATTCCGGCACATCTCTTCCGGATTACTGGAAGGAAGCCGAGCGGTGCATCCAGAAATGCAATGACGCCGGCATCAAAATGTGCGGTACCGTCAGCACCATTTGGGGAAGCCCCATTGGCGGCGCCACGGAATTAAAGGATGCGGTCGAGTTCACCAAGCGATGGCTTTCGATCGGCGCACACGACGTGGAGCACGCGGATCACGATGGCAGCGCATCGGCTGCAAGCGTCTACCGCTATTTTTCCATGATTCTGGATGAAATTCCCAATCCGGCGCTTCACATTGCGCATTTTCACGAAACCAAGCGCATGGCGTCCGCATCGGTTCTGGCATCACTTCAGGCCGGAATCACCCATTTTGAAGCCACGT
>JAPLJE010000634.1:862-2014 GCA_026388755.1 Deltaproteobacteria bacterium
GGACAGCCCGCCAATTTCCTGGATGACTGCCCCACCAGGGGAACCGGGGACTATTATTACGACCCCCGGTATGTGGGCCTGGTGACTCTAGAAGACACCCTGGTACAGATCGATGAAATGGGGATTGAGCATGGCTATGATGTGGATCGGATTCTATGGCTGGGCAAGAATATGGAAAAAACCATCGGCCGCAGGCTGCGCTCTGATGCCATCATCAACGGCCGCACCCTGAAAGAAGGGCACATGCAGTACGCCAGACCCGGACTGAATAAAGTAAAAACCAAACTCGGGGAAACCCCTGACCAGAAACTGCCTGCAGACTGGAAGGAAACCGCTGTTCTTCCAAAAAGGTGTTTCATTTAACAGCATGCGTAAGATATGGTTTTAGGTTAGGGTGCGACCGTCGGGAGCTCCCTGACCTACGTTTTATATGGGAGAGATAAAGAAATCCGTGGTTTTCTGTCGTTTTTAGCCGGAGTGCATAGCATACGAAAAATGTATTTTGACCGTTTGAACCTTTTACCTTGAGCTCATTACGCAAAGGATATTGTCCATGCTCCCTGTTACCCAGATTGAAGATCTTGATCACGAATCCACTGCAAAACTGGTTATCGATTTGTTTCATCGTATTATCATTCACCATGCCCTGTGGTTTACCGAAGTCCGCCACCAGATGGGCGCGGAGAAAGCCCTCGACACTTTAAAAACGGCCTTTGACCGCAGCTTTGGCATTCAGATGAACCGGCTGGCCAAGGTTCTGGGTTTTGAGATGAAAAATAATATCCCCGCGCCGCTTCTGAACATGTCACAGGAATCGCTGATGACCCTGATGGATAGTGTGGCGGTCAACTGGCTGGCCAACGACGGCGTCTGGTTCCAGGCCGTCGAATTTGAAAGCGGCATGAACGATGCCAAACGCTGTAATGACTCATGCTGGGCCCATTTTTCTCCGTTTGAAGCCAAATCCATCAAGCACTTCCTGAATCTTTCCGACCAGCCCGGCCTTGCCGGTTTGAAGGCAGCCCTCAATTTCCGGCTTTACGCCAGAATCAACACCCAGTCTTTTGTTGAAGAAGGTGAAAACAGTTTTATCTTCCAGATGAATGAATGCCGGGTGCAATCCGCCCGGAAGCGAAAAGGCCTTCAGGACTA
>JAPLJE010000199.1 GCA_026388755.1 Deltaproteobacteria bacterium
ATGCTGGCTCCCACGCATTTCACGGTTCCCAGCGGCTCCCGGATTCCCATTGATTATACCGCGGGCGAAGCACCGATATTGGCCGTCCGGCTCCAGGAGATGTTCGGAGCTACCGAAACACCGACCATCGCCGCCGGAAAACTGCCCCTTCTGATCCACCTGCTGTCGCCCGCCGGACGACCGGTCCAGGTCACCTGCGATTTAAAAAGCTTCTGGTCGCATGGGTATTATGAAGTCAAAAAAGACTTGAGGGGCCGCTATCCCAAGCACTACTGGCCGGATGATCCAATGGTGGCTCAGGCGACAAACAGCGTAAAAAATAAGAGATAACCCCAAGTATTTAATAAGATTCCAGTCTCCCAATTCATCGGGCGATTTTTTTCAACAGTTGGTTGGCTGCTGTCAGAAGCGGATCCCATACCGGACCAAACGGCGGGGCATAGGCCAAATCGGTCCGGCTGAAGTCTTCCACCGTCATCCGGTTGTGAAGGGCAACGGCTACGGCATTGATGCGATGCGCTACGCCTTCCCTGCCGACCATCTGAACGCCCAGAAGCCGTCCGGTTTCGTGATCTGCCACCATCTGAACCCAGATCTGCGATGCGCCCGGGTGTGCGTGTGCCCGGGATCGGCTTTGAATCACACCGGAAACAGGACGGAATCCGGCCGCCACGGCCTCCTGAACCGTTAACCCGGTTCGGGCCACTTCCAGACCCAACACCCGGAACACCGCGGTTCCCACAATCCCTGGCAACGACACCGATTTTCCACTGACATTGTCCGCCACGGCCCATCCGGCCCGGTTGGCGCGCAGCGCCAGCGGAATCCAGACCCGTTGCCCGGTGACCGCATGGAAGGCATCCGCACAATCCCCGGCTGCATAGATGTGGGGATCCGACGTTCTCAGTCGACTATCCGTTGAAATCGCCCCATGAGCACTGGTTTCCAGGCCAGCCTCAACCGCGATGCCGCTGTTTGGTTTCACGCCGACAGCCACGATAATCATGTCCGCTTCGATATCGACGCCTTCTCCGTGAACGTTAAACCCCTTTTCGCCTTGCTTGATGTCAAGGATCCGAACACCGGGATAGAGCGCGACGCCGCTAGATTCCAGCTCCTGTTGAACGACCCTGGACAGCTGTGGATCCATCCACGGCAGCAGTCCGGGTCCGGGCTTTATCATGCTGACCTGGATATGGCGCTCCCGAAGGGCTTCGCACATCTCCATGGCAATATATCCCATGCCGATAATCACCGATCGTTTCACATCCGCATCCTCAATGAAATTTTTGATTCGCCGGCCGTCTTCAAGATGTTTCAATACCATGACACCCGGCAAGGCCAGCCCCGGAATGTCCGGGACAATCGCAGATGCGCCCGTTGCAATCAGCAGCGCGTCATAGGAAACGGAAAAAGAGTTTCCTTCCAAAGTCCGGCCGCTGACCGTTTTTGCCGCTCGATCAATACGGGTTGCATGATGGCCAGTCAATACCGCGATTCCCTGCTTGCGGAAAACATCGGCCTCTCGTACAACCAGATCCTTCATGGGGCGGGATGGATCGGCGATATTGTATGGCATACCGCACGCGCTGTATGAGACATCATGGGTTTTCTCGATAACCGTCACCCGGATATCGGGCCGATTGCGTTTGGCCCGACTGGCCGCACTCATTCCTGCGGCATCGCCGCCGATCACAACAAAGTCCATCACTTTACCTCCATTATTAATCATCCGCCATTAAGCTTGAACAGGATAACGAGCTTGAATTTCAGCTATCCGGACCGATTTTACCGCATTTTCGGTTGCAGTGGTGATTTATTTATATTCTTGCCACAGACAAGTCAAGACGGATTCAAAAGCTCGGCGGCATCGATCCGCTGTCAACGTTAACCACCATTTTCTGCTTGACAGAACAAAATCATTCATATATCAAAAAAAGAAACATTGTTTCGTTTGAAATTTGATGATTGCATATAATGTTATATATATTTTATATCAATATGTTATTAATAGTTCCTGTCTACAAGATTCATTATTGCAAGATCCACAATAATTAGTTATTATTCATAATATCATTTAGTTATTGTAAATGTGTTTTTCTCCGGCAAATGCTCAAAAACTATTGACAGTAACAAAGTTTTTATGTTTTAAATCCACAAATGATATAGATATAAAGGAATGGATGCATGCTTAAAAGCTGATCGCTCTCACAATGCAATGAGCAGCTTACGGTTCGTTAACCAATCACTCATCAACTATACAAGGAGTCGTGTCATGGACAAGAAAGTAACGGTAATCGGTGCGGGGAATGTGGGGGCTACAGCAGCCCAGAGACTGGCAGAAAAAGAGTTGTGCGATGTCGTTCTGATTGACATTGTTGAGGGCGTTCCCCAGGGAAAAGCCCTGGACTTGGCAGAAGCCGCACCAATCGAAAAACACGATGCCCATCTCACCGGCTCCAACAGCTATGAAGCCTCAGCAGGATCGGACATCATCATCATTCTCCCAATGCCATCATTATCGTTGTCAGCAACCCGCTGGATGCCATGTGCCATGTAGCGTATGAAGCCAGCGGATTTCCCAAGAACCGGGTGATCGGCATGGCCGGGGTCCTGGATTCCGCTCGTTTCAGAGCCTTCATCGCCATGGAACTTAATGTATCGGTTGAAAACACACATGCTTTTGTTTTGGGTGGCCACGGCGACACCATGGTTCCCCTGCCCCGCTATTCCACGGTTGCGGGCATTCCGATTACCGAACTGATGTCCAAGGACCGCATTGACGCCCTGGTCAAACGAACGGCTACGGGCGGCGCTGAAATCGTCAGCCTGCTGAAAACCGGCAGCGCCTATTATGCCCCGGCATCTGCCGCGGTTGAAATGGCGGAGTCCATCCTGAAAGACAAGAAAAAGATCCTTCCCTGCGCGGTTCTGCTTCAGGGGGAATATGGGTTTCAGGATCTGTTTATCGGTGTTCCCGTCAAACTCGGCGCCAAAGGCGTTGAGCAAATCATTGAAATCAAACTACTGGACGAAGAAAAAACCGCCCTTCAGAAATCAGCGGCTGCGGTTGAAGAGCTAAAAGGCGTATTGAAAAAGCTGGCATAA
>JAPLJE010000838.1 GCA_026388755.1 Deltaproteobacteria bacterium
CTGGAAGAACAGATGTGAGCCCCTGTCTCCTAATGCCAGATAACCAATTTCGTCCACGACAAGCAAGTCCGGGGATGAATAGAAGTGGAGTTTTTTCAGAAGCGAATGGTCAGCCTCGGCTGCGATAAGCTGATTGATCATGTCCATGGCGCTGGTAAACAGAACCTTGATATTGGCATTGCAGGCGGCAAGGCCGATGCATTTGGCCAAAAAGGTTTTTCCGGTTCCCGGGTTGCCGATGAAGATCACATCCATGCGCTCTTTGATAAACGCCAGATTTAACAGATTGAGGATACGGTTTTTCTGCTCCTTTCTGGATTTATGGTGATGAAAATCGAATTGATCAATCGATAGTTTTTCAGGCAGTCTTGCTTGTTCCCATCGCAGTTTAACGGCGCTTTGCCACCGTCTTTCCATCTCCAACTCTGTCAGATGTAAAAGGGTTGCGGAAAAAGAGAGATTTTTTTCTTTCGACTGCAAAAAAGCAGCGTCCAGATGCTGAGCCATGGCTTTAAGGTGCAGGGACGAGAGGTTATTTTTAAGCTGATCGGTCATGTTTTTTTTTTTTTTTCACCACAAAGGCATCATATTCAGCCAGCAGCGGCGCTTCTATGCGAATGCGGTTGAGGGCTTCGTTTTGAAGCTTAACAGGAGGATGGCAGGTCAGAGGCTTTTGCTGCTGACGCAGGATATTTTCGATGTATTCCGGGCCGTAAGCGTTGTAAGAAGCCGCATGACAAACGGCCTGGATAAGGGCCTGGGTTCCATATTGTCGTTTGAGAGAAAGCAGCTTTGCCGTGGTCTTTCTGATGTTGTGATGGGCAGCTGCCAGATTTTCAAGATAGGATTTCATCTCTTCGCCCATGCTCATCAGGACAGCCGCTTCTTCTGAGATCCAGTGTTTCTGCCGATGTTTGTCGGCTTCACTTCGGTGTCCGGGCAGCTCGATTCTCTGGAGTTTATCCCAGCAGCGGCTGTGAATCGCTACCTGTTTTTCTTTAAAGAAAAGCCAGAGCGTATGATGATCAGCCCGCAATGTGAGCTGTTTTCCGATGAGCCATGGAGGAGCTGAATACGTATTTGCGTCAAAGTGAACAGCAAAATCTTTGTAAACCTTGACACTCTCAATTTGCCTGCAATCGGGCAGGACACCCGGCAAGGGGCGCAGGGCATCGGGTTTAAATCGATCAATCGGCCGCTCTCCGGTGGTTCGGTGAACTCTGATATTGGCGATTTCATCCCGCCATTTTATGGCCTGATCCTGGACATCCGCCAGATCCTTGAACGTTCTAAGCGGCCAGAAGTTATGCCGGATATAGTGGATGGCGCCTTTTTCCACCTTGCCCTTTTCCTGGGGCTGCCTGGGATGGCAGGCTTTGGGAACGATTTGAAAGGGCCTGAGGAAGTTCAAAAAAGCATCATTAAAGCGGATCAGCGGGCCATCTCGCTCTGTGACGGCGGTGAGCATGTTGTCATGGACAAGTTCCCTGGGGGTACCGCCAAAAAATATAAAGGCGTTTAAAAGACACTGATGCAAAGACTCCTGGCACTGGCTGTGGGTAAATTCAAGATACAGCATACGGCTGTGGCATTCGATAACCCCCATGCAGTAAAGTTTTCTTTTGGCTTTGCCATAGGCTAAAGATCCAAAATGGCCCCAGTCCACCTGAAATTGTTCTCCGGCAAGGGATTCAAAGCGGATAAAGGCTCGCCTGTGTTTATATCGCTGTCGGATGGTTTTAAGATAATCGCAGAGAATGGATTTGCCGCCGGTGTATCCGATCTCGACAAGGCGCTGCCGGATGACCTGTGCACTGATGTCAGACTCGGTTTCAAGGAAAAGATCTATCTGATCTTTAAATGGGTCCAGTTTGCTGGGGCGGTCAAAAGATAGTTTTTCAACCACTGGGTTTTTAAGATATTTTTCAACTGTTTTTCTTCCGATATGAAGAGACTTTGCGATTTTTCGGATAGAAAGACCAAGGTTATTGAGCTGGTGGATTTCAAAGATAATGCTTGTGGTGATCATTGATTTTCTCCCGGCAGCGAAAGCACCTGAAAGAGCGTTCCGTCAAATGCGATCAGATCGTTTTCTATGAGCTGATCTCTGGCATCGATATAATCATCGAGGGTCAGTTCCAGAAAAGAGCAGATTTTATCGTAGCTGTAATAAGACAGGCCATGTTTGTCTGCTGCCAACACCAGAAAAAAATACAGGAGCAATTGATTGTGATTGAGACGTTTTAAAAACCCATTTTTCAAGAATCGATGTTCGATATAGGCAAAACTTCCGGTAATGACGCGCACTCTGAGAGGATTTAAGATCTTTTTTTGGATCATATGAGGGGCGCTCCTTTCAGTAAATTTGATTATTTTCACCATAAACACAAAAATACCAAGGAGTCGATTAAGTCCTATTTTGCAATTTCTGACACGTGGATCTAACCATCTAATATCAATCTTACTTTTTGTACTGACGCGTCCATCTTTGCAATAATTGCAGATCCAAAAGGCTCGGGGATAATAAAATAACACCCCGATTTAATGAAATTCTCTGTTTTTGACACGTCCATCTTTGCAATTTTAAAGGTCCTTTGACGATTGCGTTCTTGTTGCTGGATGCGGTTTCGTTCGGTGTATTTTGGATGCTCTGCCCGCCAGTTGCGCCAGTAATCGGGGTGATTTTCACGCCACTGCTTCTGGCAGTCCTTCTGGTTGGTTTTATAATCGGAATCGACCTGGAGTTTTTGTTTTTGCCAGAGGGTTTTTCTGGCACGTTGACAGGCTGCATGGCCGCAGTATCGTTGATTTTTGATACGAGGGTTGGGGACAAAAAACTGCTGACAATGAGCACAGCAAATGGCTTCCATGGCTTCTCTTCCCCCTTTGCGGAGAAACCATAGCTCAAATCAACTAAAAAAACAGAAACAATGAGATCGAAAGGTTCTGGAAGGGGAATCAGAAAAAGGAAGGAAAAGGAATTCGCTGATTGCGAATTGGGAAGAAGATAAACGTCGGAAGAAAATGGCCTCCTTTTAACCGGTCAGACATGGCCTCCTTTCTCACCGAACAAAATGGTATTCTTTCTCACCGGCGCTGACAGTCCTGTTCGTGCCGGGATTGTAGCCGATCCCAGGGATTATCGCTGTCGAGTTATGGAAGCAAAACCGGCAATAAAAAAGAAGCGTGGCTGGATTTTGATCCGTTTATTCTTTATTTCAAGAAATCACGAACACTGATGATCGGAATTTCGCGGAAGCAACCCATATCAAGAAGGTCTTTGTCGCCGCTCACGATTGCATCCACACCGCCTGCAACGGTACAGGAAAGAAAAATATC
>JAPLJE010000797.1 GCA_026388755.1 Deltaproteobacteria bacterium
AACCTGGAACAATTCATGCGAACGATACAAAGCAATTGCGATATTTCCGACGCCTCAGGTTCCGCTATTTTTTCTATCTGTGGAATGGCTCTGCGCCTCAGGGATCTCAACAAATGGGAAAAAGGCTTCAATCCCTGGGAGGAAAACAACCCAGCAGAACTTCTGGACTGGATTGACCATAAAGAGCAGCTATGGGAGAAAATCGAGGGACAGGCATTTGCCCCCCTGCCTCTATTTGAAAGGAAATACGATCCCTTTGATACAGGTGCCATCAACAAGATCTTATCTCCCCTTAATTTATTTTATGGTGCAGGATACGCCCATTCCCTGAAACCCACTTTCTTTCTTGCCAGAATAAAAGAAACCCGTTATCTGGATGGTATCCCCATAGTGATTCTGGAAAAGGAACTGCTCCGGGATCTGTTGACCATCCCCGCCCTGAATCAGGATGGTTTTATCCTTATTCGCCGTGATGCTGCCAGCTTTTTTTTATGGGACCAGATGGTTTACCTGAAAAAATCAGGACAGCGGTTTCTGCATTTTGCATTAAAACAATGCGGCCTGCCTGATACAAGACTTGAAAGCCGAAAAACCCATTTTGAATCCATCCTGTCGGTCCAGGAGCAGACATATATTCATCATGAGATCGGGGAAATGAAAGACACGGTGTTTGATCACCAGATCTTCAGGGAAATTGTTTCCGAGTTCCCGCATACACCGGTTGAGCTTCTAGCAAGAAGCGTGAAAGATCTTCTGGCAGATACTGTGGCCCATGGCACACTTCAACACATCATCTCTACAAAAAATGCTGCAGAACTTGGATTTTATGCAGCCTTCCAGGACGGTCTTTTCCTGCCACTTTTCCCACAGCTTCGTAACGCTTTTGAAAAATTTGCATCAGACCAGGACTGGGAAGGAATAGAAACGGCAAGACAAAAAGGGTTCTTAACTGCCCGACAATATGCCCGGGATCTTATCGCCATTTTCTGCAACGCACCGGATAAAAACCATAAGGATCAGGTGGCAGAAAAGATTTATAAAACACTTGTGCAGCCACTGATTGAATAGTGCATCATTGCTGACCTTTTCCATCCAGTCGGCGGTCTTGCAGCCGGGCTGTTCCACAATGGCGATATGCGTCATGGATGTGATGCCGTGCTTGCCGCAGAAATCAAGCATTTCCTGGGTTTCGGCGATACCGCCGATGACCGAACCCGCCACCGATTTAAGGATTCCGCAACACCGTCAGCTCTTTTTTCGTAAGATGGCGACCCTCAACCCCAATTGCTTTTGCTTTCTTTTGGCAGGCTTTACACAAACCAGTTTTCTGGTTGTATGATGGAACTGCATGGTGAATCGGACACATGGATTGACCTAAAACCGGAATGACTTTGGTCTCTCCCTTTAAAAATGAAATCACTGCCGGATCTTTATCATATCTTTTCAGACCACTATTGATAAGTTTCCATTTGCATGAAGAGCACAATTGCCGGCCCTTATCCAATACTGGGGATTCAGAGTGATACAGGCATTTGAGATCTGTGGCGTATTTGAGGGATTTGGTTTTATTTTTGGATCGCGCAGTGGGCTTTTTAGATTTGTCAGCTCTCTTAACCTTGCCTTTCCCAGTACTTTTCTTTGGACGAGCGGGTTTGGGCCTTTGCACTTCAACCGGTGGAGTTATCGCCTGAGATTGTGCCTCCACTGCTTCTCCTGATTCAATTTCCTTCTCTGTCGCCAAAGATTTCTCATCCACACCGGCAGAATTAAGTTTTTTGCCCTTTTTACGCACAGGGTTCTCCTGGGATACTGTAATCTCAAGAGATGTTTTTAATAATTTAACGGTTTTATCCTTTATGTCCCGGAGCATTCTTTGTTTCTGCGCTATCATAGCCTCGATAGCCACAATATGAGCCTTATACCCCTCAATGTCTTTAGAACAGGCGGAGGCCATCTCATCGTACAATTTAAATACATTTACGGCCTTATCATCGAATGTGATTGACATACTGAAATATCTCCTTTGATTTATTGGGGTTAGAAAATCACTAACGGAAATTTATTGAAAATAGTATTATATGAGCTGGATATAATCCACCTTGTGTCTTATTTTGATATTAGATCGTTACCGCAACGATCACAAACTCTTTTTCCACCATTGATTTTATAGATGTTGCATCCGCAGAAAGGATATGTTTGATCATGACCGAAAACCGATTTGATAATGCCGCCACTGACTGGGATAAAGAAAGCCGGCGCATTGAACTGTCAAATGCAATTTCCAGTCGGATTGCCCTTCTCCCTCTGAATGATAGCATGCGAGCCATGGAATACGGTTGCGGCACCGGACTAGTGGGACTGAATCTGGCCCAGCACCTGGCATCCCTTGTAGCCGCCGATTCTTCTTCTGGTATGCTGGAGATCATCAAAACCAAGATTGTCGAACAGGGGATCAAGAACGTTTTTCCACGGCACCTTGACCTGCATCACGATGACTGTGAGCAGGACTTCAACCTGATTTTCTCGGCCATGACCCTC
>JAPLJE010000019.1 GCA_026388755.1 Deltaproteobacteria bacterium
AGCTCCCCTGAAACCATTAGAAAACGAGCCCCTTACGATTTGGGCACCAATGACTAATGGAGACGTGGTTGAAACCGCAATTGGCTTTATACCAGATGCCGCAGAAGCCAAATTGTTGTCTATGAATAGTTGGGCGTTTGTTGTTGTTCTTACCAACACTAGTTGATACCATCTATTTGTAACCCAACTTGCAATTGGTTGGCCAATTTGCGCTGACCAACCGCTTCCGTTAACATCCCAATATCCAAACATCGGTGGCCCTCCTATTTCAGAATAGTAATTGAATGTGCTAAATCCAAATCCATGCCAAGATTCATATCCACCCCCACCTTGCATCGCAACTTCATAAGCTGACAAGGCGGTTGGTAAATCGTTAAATCTTAACCAAAAAGAAATTGAGAGTGTCTGTTGGAATAAATTAGTGTTGTAGGGGACTACAATCCAACTTGAACCGCTGAAATACCCAGCACTATTCGGATAATTACATCTGTCTGTTCCGAATGTTACTCCGCTATTTGTGCCATTATTCCCGTTCCCGCTCGTATCGTTCGCATTCCCGTTGAACGGATAATACGCCACCAAACCGTTGGTGAGGAAGAGTTGGTTGGTTGGCTGGGCTGGGACCTGCAACTTGAACAAAAGCTGGTTCCAATCATCTACGTCATAAAAAGAAGGATAATCCATTTCCGTGCTCGTCGCAGAGAACGGCATCCCTTGGTCATACCAAGTGCTCCCATCCGCCGATACCTGTAACTGGTAATTGGTGTTCAGCATCAGGTTGGAGAAAGAAGGCTTGATCGCCTTCATCAAGTTCACCCGTGGCCCAGATTCGTAAGTATACAACTGCTGCACTTCGGTTGCGGACAACCCACGGTTGTAAAAGCGAACATCACAGATTATGCCCGTGAAGAAACTGTTCCCTCCTTGGTTTGAACCAATGTAGAAAGGCGACTGCTGGACTTCGGCTGCGGACAACCCACGGTTGTAAAAGCGAACGTCACAGATTATGCCCGTGAAAAAGCTGTTCCCTCCTTGGTTTGAACCAATGTAGAAAGGCGTGCTTTGCGCAGGCACGTAGGGTGTAGTGTTGGTCGCCGATGCGACCAACACTCCGTTAACGAAAAGGTGTGCGTTTGTTTCACTTTGCGTGAAGGTGAGATAATACCATGTGTTTTGCTTCCAATTCCCGATTGGGGTAACACATTTGCCGGGTCCGTAACTGGGAGTGCCATCAAAATCCCAGAATCCGAAATTTGCTTGAAAGTCAACTGGGCCTATTTCGTATCCATGGTAGAAGTCAGATGAGGCCCCCCCAGATCTGAGAAGGCAGAACGTGTCAAAACCAGCTTTTGCGTTCAACACTAGGGATACCGAGAAGTTTGTCGTGGCAAGGGACGTTGAATATGGAATTGACACCAAACCATTCCCTGCAAAGCCCAACGCCGAACTTGCTTGGCCAAATTGGTTGGTCGTTGCGAACGTGTTCACTGGCACCCCATTGTGCCCGTTCCCGCTCGCATCATTTGCATTCCCCTTAAGCGGGTAATACGCAACCAGACCCTTGGTGAGAAACGATTGGGCTTGGACCTGCATCGCAAGAGCCAGCGTGACAGCGGGAATCCCGAATAATGTTCTTGTTGCCTTCATAGATGTTTTCACTTGGCCGAGAAGCCAAAACGTCCATTTCCATCCCGCCAAGCCCCGAGCCTGACCCGGATTGGGCACTCGTCCCCGGCAACCACACAGACTCTTGCCACGTTTGGCCCTTTGGGCCTTTACCGACATCTTAGCGTATCGGCTGTTTTGAGGAATACTTAAGTTTAAATTCCGTGTGTCGGTCTGGACGATGCGTAAAACTCGCCATTGGGTCTTGGCACGCCACTGCCGTCCCTGAACTGAAAGAGCCAGTCGGTTCGTTCAGAAACGAGCGGTGCCATTTGAGTGTTTTGAAGCCCAAAGACGGGGAACTGGTGCGCGAGGAGGGGGTCGAACCCTCAACCTTCGGCTCCGGAGGCCGACGCTCTATCCAATTGAGCTACTCGCGCA
>JAPLJE010000387.1 GCA_026388755.1 Deltaproteobacteria bacterium
AGCCTAACGACCCTCTCCGTCTTAACTGCTAACGCCTTGAACCGAAAAAGATAAAGGAAATACGATGAACAGCTCCGGAATCCTTTCTGTGGTTACATTTGTGTATGGTTTCGCCGCATTCCTGTATGTGGCTTCATGGATTTTCAAGAAACCGGAGCCCGGCAGGCTGGGCACCTGGGTGGTTTTTGCCGGTTTGATTGGAAATATCACCGGCATTGCGATGCGATGGATGGAATCCTATACACTCGGATATGGCCATGCCCCTCTTTCCAATCTCTATGAATCCCTGATATTTTTCGCCGGAACCCTTGCCGCGGGTTATCTGGTGATCGAAAAAAAATATCACAATCGGATTATCGGCGCATTTGCCATGCCCTTTCCTTTTCTGGCAATGGCCTACGCATCGCTTTCTCCCAACATCAGTGACCGGATTCAGCCCCTTTTGCCGGCCCTGAAAAGTAACTGGCTGATCGCTCACGTGGTTGCCTGCTTTATCGGCTACGCCGCCTTTGCCATTGCCTTTGGTCTCAGCATCATGTACCTGATCAAGGATAAGGATGCCGAAGGAAAAAGCCTGCTGCTGGAACGCTTTCCCAAATCCGGGGTGCTGGATGAGCTAAGCCATCAGATGGTCATGTTCGGATTTTTGTTTCTGACCGTGGGTATCATTACCGGCGCTGTCTGGGCCAACTCCGCCTGGGGCAGATACTGGGGCTGGGACCCCAAGGAAACATGGTCTCTGATCACCTGGTTTATTTATGCCACGCTTCTTCACGCCAGAATGACGCGCGGATGGCATGGACGGCGGATCGCATACCTTTCAGTGGCGGGTTTTGCCGCAGTGTTGTTTACATATTTCGGAGTGAATCTTCTGCCCGGCCTTCACAGTTACGGTGCGATGGGCCGATGATTTTTTCTTGACAAATGAAGCCTCCCTATATAACAGAACAAATGTTTTAATACAGGGCTGAACTGTTTTTATGGCTTGCGTTGTTAATATATTGATATTGTTCATTTTACGGTATTTGATACCCACATAATTCCAACAACAGCGTGACGGGGTTTCCATGAGTAATCTAGATGACAAGGCTCAAGCGGTTTCGGAGAAGGCAGTTTCCTCAACACATGGGCAAAGTGGAGAAGATGAGGGATCAGGAGGTGTCATCATTTTGTTTTTCTTTATCGGGCTTGTGGCAAGTCTGATTGTGGGATGGATCCTCTTCCCAAAAGCGCTATATTCTCAAAAACAACAGCCCATTGACTTCAACCATACCCTTCATAGTGGTCTGGTAAGTAATGGCTGCGAAAGCTGCCACTTTTTCCGTGAAGACGGCACTTATTCCGGAGTGCCCAAGCTCGCTCAGTGCATCGAATGCCATGAAGAAGCGCAAGGCAGTAATCCTGAAGAAATCAAGTTTGTGGAACAGTATGTGAAAAAAAAGATTGAAGTGCCCTGGCTGGTTTATGCCAGACAGCCGGACTGTGTCTTTTTCTCTCATGCTGCTCATGTGAAAACTGCAAATATGAACTGTGCGACCTGTCACGGACCTATCGGCGAATCAGAGCATATGAAGCCGTATCAGCAGAACCGGATCACGGGCTACAGCCGGGACATCTGGGGAGAGAATATCGGTGGGGTTAAGAACACCTGGGACCGAATGAAAATGGATGATTGTTCCGAATGCCACCAGAAGGAAAAAGTGTCGCCGGGCAGCGTTCAGACGCAGAAAGAAGGGTGTTTTGTCTGTCATAAATAAAAGACAGGGCCTTTGGCCCTATCCGACATATTTCGTTACACGGTATGTTTTTATTTCAGGTTAAGGGGATTTTCTATGAAAATAGACCGAAGAAGCTTTTTATCGCTGGGCGTTGGCGTTGCTGCAGGCACAGCCCTTTCACCGCTACCCTGGAAGTTGACGGATGACCTATCCATCTGGACCCAGAACTGGCCTTGGACACCGGTGCCTGAAATCGGTGAGACCAGCTATGTCAATTCCGTTTGTACGCTTTGTCCGGGGGGATGCGGCATCAGCGTCCGAAAGGTTGAAGACCGGGGGGTAAAAATAGAGGGTATGAAAGGACACCCTGTCAACCAGGGGGGTATTTGTGCGCTTGGTCTTTCCGGCCTGCAGCTCCTCTATGGGCCCACGCGGATAAAATCGCCGATAAAACGGGTCGGAAAAAGGGGAGGGGGGCAGTGGGTAAAAATATCCTGGGAACAGGCAATCTCCGAAATCGCTGAAAAACTGGATGGCCTCAGAACCAGCGGAAACGCTCATACCGTTGCCGGAATTGCTGGGTCCCGTCAGGGAACCGTGCCCCAACTGTTCAAACGGTTTCTGACAGCATATGGTTCTCCCAATTTCTTCTATACCCCTTCCAGTGCGGATACATATCAATTTGCCTTGCAGCACATGAACGGCGTTTCCGAAGCGCCGGTATTCGATCTGGAAAACGCCGATTTTATCCTGAGTTTCGGCAGCGGTCTTCTGGAAGGATGGGGATCGCCGGTTAGAATGTTTAAAGCCAACACCGGCTGGAAGAAAGCCAAGGCGCGGGTGATTCAAATCGAACCGCGTCTATCCCGCACCGCCGCAAAATCCGATCGCTGGATTGTGATCACTCCCGGCACCGAAGCGGCGCTGGCTCTGGGGATTGCCCATGTCCTGATCAAGGAAATGCTGTATAACAAAGATTTTGTGGATAATTACGCCCACGGGTTTGAGAACTTTGTCACGGATAAGGGAGAGATGAAAAAAGGATTCAAGCAAACGGTTCTGGAGGACTATAGCCCGGAAACCGTTGCCAGGGTTACCGGCATTGATTCTTCGGCAATCATTCTTATGGCACGTGAATTTGCCAAGGCGAAAACGCCGCTGGCGCTCTGTGGAAAAGGCCAGGGAAAGGTTCCCGGAAAAAGCGCCGCTGGCGCTCTGCGGAAAAGGCCAGGGAAAGGTTCCCGGAAGCCTAAACGAAGCCATGGCCGTGCATGCTCTGAACGCACTGGTGGGAAGCGTCAACCGGAAAGGCGGCGTATATCCCCTGCCTGCAATGGAAATTCAGGGCTGGCCCGAGGTCGGAATGGATCTACTTGCTTTGGCCGGTATGAATCAGCCACGGCTGGATGCTACCTTGCTCAATACTGAAAGCTTTTTAAATCAGCTTCCTTCTGCAATTCTTTCCGGTAAGGGGTATTCTCTGAACGCCTTGTTCTGTCTCGAAGCCAATCCCCTCTACACACTTGCAGATTCCAAAACGGTCAAGGATGCTTTTGATAATATCCCTTTTCTGGTCAGTCTGTCCTCGTTCATGGATGAGACCGCCCAGTACGCGGATCTTGTTCTGCCCAATCACATCTATCTGGAACGTCTGGAAGATGCCCCAACCCCGACGGGTTTTCCCAAGCCCGTTATCAGTTTGTCAAAACCGGTCTTTAAACCCCAGTTTAATACCAAACATGCCGGCGACACCCTGATCCTCCTGGCTAAAGAGTTGGGCGGCTCGGTTGCCGAGGCTTTCCCGTGGGAAAATTTTGAAGCCTGCTTTGAGCAGGCAATGGGAGACAAGATGAAGACCCTTAAGAAAAAGGGTTTCTGGGTCGATCCAGACATTTCAGGACCCGATTGGAAGACGGCTTTCAAGACCCCTTCGGGAAAATTTCAATTTACACCTTCCGCGGCATCTCCCGGGTTTGTGCCGGTCAAGATCGAAGGAGATTCAACCTTTCCGTTGCTGCTCATCCCTTACGAAACCATGCGGCTGTCCTGCGGCTACATTGCGAATCCGCCATTTTTGACCAAAACCGTCGAAGATACGATACTCAAGCATAACGACTGTTTTATCGAAATCAACCCTAAAACAGCTCAGTCAAACCAGTTGTCAGAAGGCGACGACGTGGTGCTGCAAACCCCCCGAGGGCAGGCCAGGGTCCGGGTCCATCTGGAAGAAGGCATCATGCCGGGTGTGGTGGCGCTTCCCAGAGGACTGGGCCATACTGCTTATGACGGTTATATTGCGGACAAGGGGATTAATGTGAATCGTCTGATCGGCCCGGTTCAGGACCCTGTTTCCGGTCTGGATGCCGCCTGGGGAATCAGGGCAAAACTGAGTAAAGCCTAAATCATAGCATGAGGTTCTGATGAAACAAGAACATGGTGGTAATGGTACCCAAAAATATGGAATGGTCGTTGATCTGGATTTATGCACCGGGTGCGGCTCCTGCATGGTCGCCTGCATGGCTGAAAACAATGTGCCGTTCAGGGAAGACGAAACCGACAAACTCAAAAGCATCACTTGGATGCGCGTGTATAAATTAACCAATGCTAAGCCTTATCCTGAAACGGATATCTGCTATCTTCCCAGACCCTGTCAGCATTGTGAAGGGTCTCACGGACATTCTCCCTGCGTATCGGTCTGTCCTGCAACAGCAACCGATTACGACAATCAGACCGGAATCGTCAGCCAGATCTATACCCGGTGTTTCGGATGCCGGTATTGCATGGGTGCCTGCCCCTATCATGCCCGTTATTTTAACTGGTACGATCCGATCTGGCCGGAAGGCATGGAAAAATACCTGAATCCGAACGTATCCCCCCGAATGCGGGGGGTGGTTGAAAAATGCAGTTTCTGTTTTCATCGGTACCAGGCGGCAAAAGATAAGGCGCATCTGGACGGGCAAAAAGAAATCGAAGAAGACGCCTATCAAACCGCCTGCACTCAGGCATGTCCTGCCGGTGCCATCACCTTTGGGGATCTCAACAATCCCAATCATGCGGTCTATGAGCTCAAAAAACAACCGGACGCCTTTCGGCTCCTCGAAAGACTGGGGACCAACACCAAGGTCTATTATGTATCCAGCCGTGAATGGGTCCGGCGCGCCGGAGATAATTATCTGAAAACCGAAGGACCCAAAAAAGCCATTTAGTCAAAGGTCAGGGTTTTCTGGACGAATGCCAAAAGATCTTCTGGCATTTCAGATCAACTTAGGGGGTACGAAAGTTATGGATTCTGCGTTAATACCCAACGGAGTCAGGCGCTGTTCTCTTGACAAGTTTCTGGTTGCGATGGCTGTGGTCGGTGCCGTTCTGTTATGGGGCGTATATGCCATGCTGCTGTGCTGGTTCAAGGGCCTCAATCAGACCAACATGAACGACAACTACGGATTTGCCCTGTGGATATGGGCGGATCTGGCGGTGATCGCTTTGGGCGGCGGCGCATTTTTTACCGGCTTTCTCAAATACATTATCGGAAAAGACGAGCTAAAGAATATCATCAACTATGCGGTCTTGATCGGCTTTATCTGTTACAGCTCAGCCCTTCTGATTCTGGCCATCGATATCGGGCAGCCGCTCCGTGGCTGGTTTATTTTCTGGCATGCCAATGTGCATTCCATGCTGACCGAAGTGGCATTCTGTCTGTCCTGTTATTTCATGGTTCTGACCATTGAATACATTCCGCTGATTCTCGAAAACCGGCAGATCGATAAAGTGCCGTTCTTTCATCACCTCACCCATAACATGCACGGTACGATGGCGGTGTTTGCCGCAACCGGCGCATTTCTGTCTTTTTTCCACCAGGGGTCTCTGGGAGGGGTGGCAGGTGTTCTGTTCGGCCGGCCCTTTGCTTACCGGGAAGGCCTGTTTATCTGGCCCTGGACATTTTTTTTATTCACGTGGTCGGCGGCAGCGTATGGCCCCTGCTTTACCCTGATGATCACCCGGATTACCGAGGCTGTTGCCGGCAAAAAGCTGGTCAAGGACAACGTGGTTGAACTTCTGGCCAAAATATCGGGCTGGATGATGACCACCTACATCATCGCAAAAATCATCGATACCTTTTACTGGGCCAATGTCACTGCGCCTTCAAAGGGTTTTAACCTGATGGATTTTTACAGCAACAACGGTTTTTACGGAATCTGGATTCTGGTTCTGGAAATCGTTCTTGGCGGTGTCGTACCTGCGGCGATTCTGATCACGGACAAAGGCCGAAAATGTCCGGTTGCCAGAACCACCGCCTTTGTTTTAGGCGTGATCGGAGTCAGCGTCAACCGCTGGGTGATGGTCCTTCAGGTCATGGCCGTTCCCATCATGACGTTTGACTCATGGGCACTCTACTTTCCGAGCTGGCAGGAAGTCGCCACCACGATTCTTCCGGTTGCCTACGGCGTCATTTTGATCATGATTTCTTACCGGTATCTGCCGATTTTCCCACAAGAGGCGGAACTGAATCCGGCTGATTAGCCACGGGAGGTAAACGATGTTTCCTTTTAATTTTGAATGGATATGGGATATGTCTCACATGGTGTTCATGGGCGGGCTCTGGTATGCCCTGGCCATTTTGGGCATCGGCATGACGTACTGCATCATCAAGGCCGCCATCGATTCTCATGACATGGAAAAGCGCTTTTGTTTTAAAAACCCGCATTGTATATGAGCAGAGGATAAAATGGATAAAATCATTGTCGACGGCGGCCGCAGGCTTACCGGGAATGTTGTCATCAGCGGTGCCAAAAATGCGGCTTTGCCCATCCTGGTATCCTCGCTGCTGACAGACGGCAGAAATACCTATACCAATGTTCCGAATCTGAAGGACATTCAAAGCACCTGCGTTCTCCTGCAGAATCATGGCGCGAGGGTGGAAGTCTCTGAGAATTGTGTCTCCATTGATGCCGGGAATCTGAGCAACTCCGAAGCTCCTTACGATCTGGTGCGGAAAATGCGGGCCTCGATTCTGGTGCTGGGCCCTCTGATTGCGCGGTTGAAAAAAGCCCGCGTATCCCTTCCCGGCGGATGCGCCATCGGTGCCAGGCCCATCAACCTTCACCTGAAGGCCCTTGCAAGTCTTGGCGCAAAAATAGAGCTGAAGCATGGGTATGTCGAGGCCGAAGCAGAGAGGCTGATCGGCGCGGACATTTATTTTGATATCGTGACGGTTACCGGCACGGA
>JAPLJE010000471.1 GCA_026388755.1 Deltaproteobacteria bacterium
GAATCCTGCGGTCAGTGCAACCCCTGCAGGGAAGGCATCAAGCAGATGCTCGAGATCCTGACCAGCATCTGTCAGGGAAACGGCAAGGAAGGCGACATCGAAATGCTGGAAGAGCTGGGCAGTATGATCCAGAAGTTTTCGCTTTGCGGTCTGGGGACATCAGCGCCCAATCCGGTCTTAACCACGATTCTGTATTTTCGCGATGAATATGAAGCCCATATTCGGGATAAAAAATGCCCCGCAGGGGTGTGCAAGCCGCTCTTTCATTATGAAATTGATGCTGAAGCCTGCACCGGATGCCAGACCTGCGCCCGCAAATGTCCGCAAGAAGCGATTTCCGGAGATAAAAAGAAGCCCCATCAACTTGATCAGACCAAGTGCATCAAATGCGGCATCTGTTACGATGCCTGTAAATTTGGCGCAATTGTGATTCGATAAATATAAGGGAACCGATTGATGATCACATTCAAACTCAATGGTAAAACAGTTCAGGGGGAGGAAGGGCAGTATATCCTCCAGGTTGCCCAGAAATATGGGGTCGATATTCCAACCCTTTGCCATCATAAAGCCCTTGAGCCGGCCGGAATGTGCCGGTTGTGCACGGTGGAGCTTTTTGACGGACGAAGAACCCGTTTTGTGACTTCCTGTAATTATCCCATCTGGGAAGGCATGGAGGTTAAAACCGATACCGAAGATGTACACCAGGGCCGCAAGCTGATCGTGGAATTGCTGATGGCACGGTGTCCGGATGTACCGGTTCTAAAGGAATTGGGGAAAAAATACGGCATTTCGGAAACCCGGTTCAAAAAAGAAGCGGATACCTGTATCCTTTGCGGCCTTTGCACGCGAATCTGTACCCGCATGGGAAACAGCGCCATCAGTCTGACCGGCCGCGGCGTGGATATGAAGGTGGATACTCCGTTTCATATTCAGACTGACGTCTGCATGGCCTGCGGTGCATGCGCCTCGGTCTGCCCCACCGGGCACATCACGCTGGAAAAAATTCGGGACCAGGTCAGCGCCCATACCTTCAAGGCCATCCCATCGGAATACGATATGGGACTGAAAGGCCGAAAACCGGTTTATGTCCCCTATGCCCAGGCCGTACCCAACACCCCGGTCATCGACCGGTCGGTCTGCATCCATTTTAAAACCGGCGGATGCAAGGTCTGTACCGAATTCTGCGGGGTGAACGCCATTGATCACACCATGGAAGATGAGGTGGTGGAGTTAAATGTTGGCTCCATCATTCTGGCGCCCGGATACCAGCCCTTTGATCCGTCGAAATTTGATGCCTATGGATACTCTAAACATCCCAATGTCGTTACTGCCATGGAAATGGAGCGGATTCTGTCGGCCTCGGGCCCCACAGCCGGGCATCTAGTACGCCTGTCGGATCATAAGGAGCCTAAAAAGATCGCCTGGTTCCAGTGCGTGGGTTCCCGGGACATGAACAAATGCGATCATGCCTACTGCTCGTCGGTATGCTGCATGTATGCCATCAAGGAAGCCGTGATCGCCAAGGAGCATGCAGGAAGCGATCTGGACTGCGCGATATTTTACATGGATATGCGCACCCACGGCAAGGATTTCGAGCGCTTTTACAATACGGCCAAAGACAAACATGGGGTGAGGTTTATCCGCAGCCGGGTGCATACCATTGATCCGGTTGCAGGAACCGATGATTTAAGCATCCGCTATATTACCGAAAGTGGCGAGACGGTCACGGAAGTCTTTGATCAGATCGTGTTGTCCGTGGGAATGGAAATAAACCCGGATATTGTCAGTCTGGCCAAACAACTGGACATCGATCTGACCGCGGGGAATTTCTGCCAGACCACTTCATTTGAACCGGTGAGTACTTCAAGAGAAGGCATCTATGTGTGCGGCGCCTTCCAGGGACCCAAAGATATTCCGCAATCGGTTATCGACGCCAGCGCGGCTGCGTCAGCGGCGGGAGAGAGCCTCAGTCTGGCAAGAAATACCCTTACCCAGGCAAAGGAGATTGTTCCGGAAATCAATGTTGCCGGCGAGCGGCCCAGGATTGGCGTATTCGTCTGCAGATGCGGCATCAACATTGCCGGTGTTGTCAATGTTCCTTCTGTTGCGGAATATGCGGCAACCCTTCCCTTTGTGGAATTTGCAACCGATAACCTCTATTCCTGTTCCCAGGACACCCAGGACAATCTGGTCAGCATCATCAAACAGAAAAACCTGAACCGTATCGTTGTGGCTGCCTGTACCCCCAAAACCCATGAACCCCTGTTCCAGGAAACCCTGATCAATGCCGGTCTGAACAAGTATTTGTTTGAAATGGCCAATATCCGGAATCACGATTCCTGGGTGCATAAAACATGTCCCGAAAAAGCCACCCAAAAAGCCAAGGATCTTGTGCGTTCGGCGGTGGCCAAAGTAACGGATCCATGTTCATCTGGAATCGGACCTGATTCAGGTGGATGGATTTGTGGGAAGCTTTAAAAGCACCCTGCACGCCAATGGAAAAGATGAGGTTCTGGAACACGGTGTTGCCGTGATTGCCACCGGTGCTACCCCTCTGATGCCTTCTGAGTATGCGTACGGCAAAGATGCCTGCATATTGACCAGTCTGGAGCTGGACCGCAAATTCATGAATGACGATCCACTCCTAAAGACCCTGAAATCCGCCGTGTTTATCCAGTGCGTGGGTTCCAGAGAGCCGGATCGTCCCTATTGCTCCCGTGTCTGCTGTACCCATTCCGTTGAGAATGCCCTGGAATTGAAACACCGGAACCCGGATATGAATGTCTATGTGTTATACCGGGATATCCGAACTTATGGCGAGCGGGAATATCTCTATAAAGAAGCCAGGGAAAACGGGGTTATTTTCATCCGTTTTTCCGTGGATGACAAACCACAGGTAGTGTTGGATAACGGTCGATTGACGGTTCGGGTGAAGGATCACATTCTGGGACGTCCCCTTGAACTGGAAACCGATCTGATTACCCTGGCCACGGCAATTGTCCCGAACCGGGATGAGAAACTGGCGAATTTCTTTAAAGTTCCGCTGAACGCCGACGGCTTTTTTGTTGAACGTCACGCCAAATTGGGGCCTTCGGAGTTTGCAACCGACGGCGTATTTTTATGTGGCATGGCACATTATCCCAAGCCCATCGACGAATCCATAGTTCAGGGGAAGGCGGCCGCCTCCCGTGCGGTTACGCTGCTGGCCCGTGAAATCATTCAAACCAGCGGCACGATTGCCGAGGTAGTTCCGACAACCTGCAGTTCATGCGGAGTCTGCGTTTCGATATGTCCGTATTCCGCGCCCTCGTTTATAGAGGAGGCCGCCCGCTTCAACCCGGGAAAGGCCCAGATCAATCCCGTGCTTTGCAAGGGTTGCGGGCTTTGCGTGGCTTCCTGCAGATCCGGGGCCATTCGGCTGAAAGGCTTTGACAACGATCAGATATTTGCGCAGATATTTGCGCTGAATGAAGCTGTTTAATTTATGGACCTGAAATGGCCGGCATCAGCTTCAAAGGATCGCATTCTTTAAGTCGGCCGGCGTTTGGGTAAAGGAGTGAAAATAAATGACCGAGTTTGAACCCAAAATCGTCAGTTTTTTATGCAACTGGTGCAGTTACGGGGCGGCGGATCTGGCCGGGGTTGGCCGAATGGAATATCCGCCCAATATCCGGGTGATCCGGATTCCCTGCACGGGCCGAATGAGTCCGAAATTTTTCCTGTCGGCACTGAGTGAAGGGGCCGATGCGGTTTGGGTATCCGGGTGACATCCCGGCGAATGCCATTACCTGGAAGGTAATTATTATGCCCGGAGAAAATTTGGACTGTTTATGAATTTAATGGAACACATGGGAATTGAGCCGGGGCGACTTCAGTTTTCCTGGATCAGCTCTGCGGAATCCACCAAGTTTGTCGAGGTGGTCAAGACCGTTACAGCATCCGTAAAAGCCCTGGGTCCAAATACAACATATAAAAAACAAGCAGTTAAGGTAGCTTAACATGTCCGGATACCAAGATAAGATAAAAGAAGCCGCCCAGCGGCTTCTGAAGGAAGGAAGCGTTGATATGGTCATCGGGTTTCGAAAGGGAACCCTGCCGATGATGAATGAGCCCTGCTTTATCCGTCGGCCTGAAGATGTCCATCAACTGGTGTGGGACAGCAACTGCGGCATCAACCTGGCAAACTATCTGACCGATCGGAAGGAAAAGATTGCTGTTGTGGCCAAAGGATGCGATTCCCGAAACATCGTAACCCATATCATTGAGAACAAGATCAAAAAACTGCATATTATCGGCGTTCCCTGCCAGGGGATGGTGGACAAGCGCAAGATCACCTCTTTGTTCGGAGACGGCATTCAGGATGTCACGGAAGATGGAGATGACCTGAAAATCAAGCTCCAGGGAAGCGAAAAAAGCCTGAAAAAAAAGGATGCGCTTCAGGAAAACTGTGCGGCCTGCATTCACCGCAACCCCGTGCTCTTTGACGAACTGGTGGGCGAAACGGTTAAAGAGCAGACGGACGTGGATCGCTATGCCGATGTCACGCGGGTGGAAGCCCTCTCGCCCCAGGAAAAATGGCAGTATTTTGAAGATCTCATTTCCCCTTGTATCCGTTGCTATGCCTGCCGCAATGCCTGTCCGCTCTGTTACTGCCCAACGTGTTTCGTGGATGAATCCCGACCCCAGTGGGTGGGCAAAAGCCAGGACCCCGTTGATATTCGAACCTTTCATTTTTTAAGGGCTTATCACTGTGCCGGCCGGTGCACGGATTGCGGCGCCTGTGAACGGGCCTGCCCGGTGGGCATCAAGGTTCGGCAGTTTACCAGCAAACTCAACAAGGACTCATTTGATATGTTTGGATGGGAAGCTGGAATGACTCTAGATCAGCGCCCACCGCTGGATACGTACAAACCGAATGATCCCAATGGTTTTATTAAATAAATAAGGTCTGTTACCATGAAAGTTCTCACCATCGTCAAAAAAGATTGGGCCGCCGGCATTGAAAAGGCGAAATCGTCTTATCAGGTGTTTGGCCCTGTAAAAGAAAAAGAGTGGCATTGTTTTAAAGCCCTTGCCAAGGATGAACAACCGGACATGACCTATGCCAACACCCGGCTTTCTCCGAAATTTCTGGTTCAGCCGCAGACAGAGCCGATGTTTACCTATACTCTGGATGAACGCCAGGCGGATCATCACGTTCTGAAAGAAGTTCAGAAAGACGTCGGCCCCAAGGCCGTGATCGGTATCCGGCCCTGCGATGCTTCGGCGTTTTTGCTGGTGAAGCGCAATTTCGACGCCCCCCAGTATCAGGACCCTTACTGGCTGAAGGCTTACAGCGCCATGACCTTTGTGGGCTTTGCCTGCAATGATCCGTGCTCTACCTGTTTTTGTACATCTGCCGGATGCGGTCCCTTTCATGAGGCCGGCCTGGATGTGCTGCTGGTGGATGGCGGAGATCGTTTTCTGGCGAAATCGCTGACTGATAAAGGCAAGGCATTTCTGGCCGCCGGTGGATGGAAAGTGCAGGCGGAAGATGCCGGAAAAATTGAAACCCTGAGGCAGGCGGCCGAATCCAAGATCAGTTCGCGGATTTCAACAGAGAACCTGAAGGCCAAGGAAACCACGCAGATCTATGATGCGCCGTTCTGGGAAGATACCGCATTTTCCTGCATCAACTGTGGCACCTGCACCTATTCTTGCCCCACCTGCTGGTGTTTCGATATCCAGGATGAAAACCGGGGAAACTCGGGAGTTCGGCTTCGGAACTGGGATAGCTGCATGTTTCCGCTCTTTACCATTCATGGAACCGGGCATAACCCCCGGGGTGCAAAAGTGCAGCGGGTCCGGCAGCGGTTTATGCACAAGCTGAAATACTATGTGGACAAGTACGATAACGGAATCCAGTGTGTGGGTTGCGGTCGGTGCATCCGCCTCTGTCCGGTTAACATTGATATTCGCAAGGTCTGCAACCAGATGAATGATTATGATCCTGCAGCCTGCGTCTGCCCGGCTTAGCCAGAAAAGGGGGTGTACTGTGCAAAATCCATATTTGCCTTATCCGGTTCGGATTGATGAAATCATTACCGAAACCGAAGACAAGAACCTAAAGACATTCAAATTTGTCTTTCTCGATCCTAAAGATGAAGAAAAATTCGCCTATAAAGCCGGACAGTTCGCAGAACTATCGGTTACCGGAAAGGGTGAAATCCCCATCGGGATCGCCTCTTCTCCGACTGAAAAAGGATTTGTGAAATTCACCGTGAACAAGGTGGGCCTGGTATCCACTTATCTACATTCCATGAAGGTCGGTGATATCATGGGACTTCGGGGACCGCTGGGGAATTCCTATCCCTGGGAGACCATGGAAGGCAAGAACGTGGTGATCATCGGCGGCGGGTTTGCCTTTACCACCCTGAGATCCTCCATCGTGTATATGCTGGATCCGGCAAACCGCTCTAAATTCAAGGACATCAACGTCATATACGGAGCCAGGTCGCCCGGCATGCTGCTGTATCGGGATGAACTGGCTGCCTGGGAACGCCGTGATGATATTCGCATGCACATCACGGTGGATGCGGCAAACGACCCGAGTTGGAAATACAATGTCGGGTTTGTGCCGACCATCACCGAACAAAAAGCGCCCGAGGCGGGTGACGACACATACGCCATTATCTGTGGGCCGCCCATCATGATCAAGTTTACCCAGCCCGTTCTGGACAAGATGGGATATGCGCACGATCATATCATCATGTCGCTTGAAAACCGGATGAAATGCGGCATCGGCATGTGTGGGCGGTGCAATGTGGGAAAAGAATTCGTTTGTAAGGACGGACCGGTGTTTACGCTGGCCCAGCTGACGATCATGCCCAAGGAATATTAAAGGCGAAAAGTATATAAGGCTGAAGATCCAAGTTTATTGATGGTTGAAATATCCTTCTGTCTTCAGCCTGAACATCTTATGCGTTTCTATTTTTCATATTGACAATATCCGATCGATGCTATAATTAAAATAACTTATTTCATTAAGATTGCAGGCAGAATGCCAAAATGATAATTATTATAAACCAAGGAGGAATGTAAATGCCAGAAATCGAATTTCAGGGTTCAACGTTTGTGGTGGATGAAGATGGTTTTATTGATTCATATACCAACTGGTCAGAAGGCTGGGTACAGTATGTGAAAAAAGAAGAAGGTATCGACGAGCTGAACGAAGAACACCGCAAGGTTATCAGCATGTTGAGAGAGTACTATGAAAAGAACGGTATCGCCCCGATGGTTCGCGTACTTTCCAAGGTTACCGGCTTCAAACTGAAACACATCTATGAGCTGTTTCCGTCAGGCCCGGGCAAGGGAGCCTGTAAAATGGCCGGCCTTCCGAAACCGACCGGCTGCGTCTAATCCTTTTCTTGTTTGAAGGTAAAAAGACGGCCTTTATGTATCTTAAAGGTCCTGCAAGCAATTGCAGGACCTTTTTTTATTTAATGAGAAAGGGGATGAATACCTGGCACGAAACTGTTCTTGACACCATTCGGGTCAGATGTTACGCAGCAACAGTCAATCAATATTTCTTGTTATTTTCGTCATTTCTTCTTTAAAAGATCCCTGAGACCATCGCATGTCCCATCGGATCGAACTGTTTCTCGTCAGTGCATGAGGAGTTCATCATGAAGAGGCTTACGGCACCGAGAATGGAACGATGCATCGGCTGCCACTCCTGCTCCCTGGCCTGCGCACGGCTGGTGCACAGGCGTCTCTCCTGGAATACGGCTGGGATCCGCATTCGTTCCTCAGGAGGGCTCTCCACGGGTTTTGAGGCCAGGACCTGCCTGGCGTGCCGACCCGCACCCTGCGCCATGGTCTGTCCCACGGGTGCCTACTCCCAGCGAAAGGTTGGAGGGGTCGTTGTGAAGAAAACCCTTTGCATAAACTGTGGAGAATGCCAAAAGGCCTGTCCGGTTGATGCGATCTATATCGAACCGGCGGGTGAACCATTTGTCTGCATTCACTGTGGCCGCTGTGTGCCCTTCTGTCCGCATGACTGCCTGGAGTTGATGGAACTCGATCCATTGCCGGAGGAAGCGCAGCCCGCGATGGAGGCCGAGAAATGATCAGGGAATATTTCAGAACGCTCATAGTCGATCTGGCAACCGGCCGGGGCAAGGTGGTGAATGTCGATGGCAGAAATACTGTGGTCGGTGGCAGCGGGCTTGCCGCCACGCTGTTCAACGCTTACGGCCATGTGGAACGCCCTTGGGACGACCCGCAGCAACCACTGATCTTAGCGGTGGGGCCCCTCACCGGCTATTTCCCCCTCATGAGCAAGACCGTCTGTGCCTTCAAGTCCCCCTACCATGACCAATACGCCGAGAGTCACGCAGGAGGCCGTTCCGCCCTCGCCCTGAGGTTTGCCGACCTGGATGCCCTTGTGATCACCGGCAGGGCCGCAAAGCCATCCTGCCTCTCTCTTGGATCGCGTCACCTGGAAGTAAGGGAAGTCCCCTATCTGTGGGGCATGGATGTCGCAGCCACGGGCAAATACCTGCGTCGGATGTTTGCGGGGTCCGGCCATAGAAGCATCCTTCGGATCGGCCCTGCCGGATCAATGTCGATACCTACCGCCATTTCGGACGTCTGGGCGGCGGCGGTGCCATGGGAGTCAAGAACTTAAAGGGCATAGTCATTCAGGGGGATGCCGCCTTTCTCCTGCCGGAGAACCGCAAATACCCCGATCTCTTCCAGGATGTCCATAGCCGGGTAACCCGGACGGACATGATGAGCAAATACCATAATTTCGGTACGGCCATCAACGTTGCCCTGTTGAATGAACTAAAGTCACTGCCGTGCCGCAACCTGCAGCAGACACATGAACCGGACATCGCTGGCATTACCGGGGAGCGCTTTGCGGAAGAAACGCTCCTTCGAAACGGCGCCTGTTCGGGATGTCCGGTGGGCTGCATTCACATCGGTTTTGTGAGAGAAAAATATGCGACCGAGAACCAGTACCTCTATCGCCAGGTTTCCTATGATCACGAGCCGGTATTTGCAGCGGGGTCCATGCTCGGCGTGGCTCAAGCATTCAAGGTTCTTACCCTCATCGACGCCTGCGAAAAAATGGGACTCGATGTCATGTCCACAGGCGTGGCCCTGGCATGGGCCACGGAAGCCTTTGAAAAAGGGATCATTGGTGTCAAGGAAACCCTCATGCCCCTGAAAATGGGAGATGCGAATGCCTTTCGGCAGGCCATCTTCAATCTCGGAGCCGGGCTGAACGATTTTTACCGGCTTCTGGGGCAGGGAACCCTGAAGGCGGCCGAGCATTATGGTGGAGCTGACTTTGCCTGCGTGCTCGGCCAGGAGATGGCCGGATATGCCACCGGAGAAGTCTTCTTTGTTTCCCAGGCACTCGGCCTGAGGCATTCGCACCTGGATACGGGAGGCTATGCCTACGACCAGAAGGCGGAAGACAAGAACGTGGAAAAAACCGTCGCATTTCTTGTAAAAGACGAACAGGACAGAGTGTTTCTGACCTCCATGGTAGCCTGCCTCTTTGCACGCAGCATTTACAGCGACGCCCTGCTTTCCGAATGCCTTCATTCCGTGGGCTACTGCTTTCCGAATGTCTTCATTCCGTGGGCTATGATGGACTGGCGGATAATATCGGGCAGGCGTCACGGCACATCCAAAAGCTTCGATGGCAGACCCGCGTGGCTACGGGTTTCGATCCGCGGACCCTCCAGATACCGAAACGATTTTCAGAGGTGACCACGTGGAAAGGCCCGGTTGACCCTGTATTCCTTCAGGCCCTCAAGGGCGCTTACGCAGAGCGTATTCTGGATCTGGCAAAGGACAATGAAGTTTGATTCTATTCCGGCTGATTCTGCTCATTCCGGCGCTGCTGTTTTTCCCGTTCACTTTCTGCCAGGGAGAGGATGGCACAGCGCCGGCCTCGTCCATTCAGAATCCTGCCAACGCAGCCACATTCGGTTCCCGGATCATTCAATCATCTCTCTGGACACCCGAAGAATTGATGGGAAAGCCAGAAGATAAAATTGCGGTTCGGCTGACGGCATCTTTCAATGGAAATCTGCCTCAGCGAAAGATTCCTGTAAATATCCAAGCGCCACTGAGCCCGGAATTGCAGAACTCCATAAGACGCGTGGCGCCGATTAACGGAATAAAAGTCATTGCGCTGACCTTTGATCTCTGTGAATCGGCTACCGAAAAATCCGGCTATGACGCCGAGATTGTCAATTATTTAAGGGAAAACAGTGTAAAGGCGACGTTCTTTGCCGGAGGGAAATGGATGCTTTCGCATCCTGACAAAACCATGCAACTGATGACAGACCCGCTTTTCGAAGTCGGCAATCATTCCTGGAGCCATGCCAATTTCCGGACGATTGATTCCGGTCGCATGGATGCGCAGATCCTTTGGACCCAGGCTCAATATGAGTTGTTTCGGGAAACGCTTCGGGAAAGAGTGATTGCAAAACAGATCGACCCGTCGGAAATGAACAAGATTCCAAAAACGCCATTGGTTTTCCGGTTTCCGTACGGCGCATGCAGCCCCATCGCTTTGGATAAGCTCAAGTATTTCGGTCTGCCCGCAATCCAGTGGGACATTGTTACCGGAGACCCTGCAAGGGGACGCTCCCCCACGGAGATAGCCCAGGTGATTTTACAGAAGATCCGGCCTGGCGCCATCATCATTTGCCATGCGAATGGACGGGGATACGGGACTGCTGCGTCGCTGCCCCTTTTTGTAACGAAACTGCGCGCGCGGGGATATGATTTCGTGACGGTCAGCGAACTCTTGACCCATGGCCCGGCGGTTTCCCATAAGGAATGCTATGAACTCATGCCAGGGGATAATCGCCGTTATGACAGAACAGCCGGGATGAAACAGAGTGACCATCGCTGAAAAGCCATTTTCGGGAAAGCATTACTGTCTGGCCTCATGCGAACTGCAGTTGACGACAGATCAAAATGCCCGATCAATCAGCAAGGCGCTGGCATCCATAGATCCATGGCGTTGTTTGGGTTACACGGAAGAGGGCCTTTTTCGCTATCTGATACGATCTGATCCATCCCTGAATCGGTATGCAGTTGTCGTCTGCCGAGAGACGGCTGGCGTGGTCTGTATTCGGTATCCCTGGCTTCGGGGGCCGTATCTCGAGCTGCTGGCTGTTTTTCCCTCACAGCAGGGCAGGGGCATCGGCCGGGAGATTATCGGCTGGATGGCAGCTGAATGCCCAGGGGCGTCAAACAGCATTTGGACGACGGCTTCTTCATTTAATACGCTGGCGCTTGCGTTTTACAAGGGCCTCGGGTTTGCCGAGATCGCGGATTTGCCGGATCTTGTGGCAGGCGGTTATTGTGAAATTTTACTTCGAAAGACGCTGAAATGCCCTTGAGCGATTATTATGAAATCCATGCCGTTGATTACCACGATAAGACCTTTGCAGCGGATCCATCCATTTTTTTATTCCCATTTGTTCAGTTTCTCCCCCCTCAACCGCGAATCCTGGATATCGGCTGTGGTTCGGGTCGGGATTTGCTCTGGCTGAAACAGCGTGGATTCGAACCCACCGGATTTGAACGTTCCGCCTCGCTGGCGGAGCTGGCCAGAAGCCACACCGGGTGTCCGGTCATTGAAGGGGATCTGGAGAACTTTGATTTTTCGACGGGCTCATGGAATGCCGTCATGCTGGTCGGGTCTCTGGTCCATATTCCCCATGAGCAGTTTCTTTCAACGATTCAAAAAATGCTCTCCGGTTTCTCTTCTCTCTGTGTGATGCTGCTGACGTTGAAAGAAGGCAACGGCAAAATTCACTGTGCGGACGGCAGAACTTTTTATCTCTGGAACGATATAGTCCTCAGGGAAATATTTGCGAGCCTGAAACTGGAAATAGCATCTTTTTTCAGAAATGTATCCGCTATCGGGAGCAATGAAGTATGGCTGGGATATGTCTTGAAAAATAAGAATTTGAAATTTTGATCGAATTGTTTTACCGTAAAGATGATGGAAAATCAGTTATGCTATGAAAATATTCAGGAAAAAAATGAAAATTCTCAATGTAAAGTCCAGATCCCGGGATGAATTCATTGCTATCACCGAAGAAATTCAACAGGTGGTGTCTTCTGCAGGAGTTATAGAAAATGGCTATTGCATCCTGTTTGTTCCCCATACCACGGCAGGCATCACCATCAATGAAAGCGCTGATCCCAGCGTCAAATCTGATATTCTGATGATGTTGAACGCACTGATTCCACGGGAAGCCGGATATCGCCATCTGGAGGGAAATTCGGCGGCTCATGTAAAATCGACGCTGATTGGCGTATCGCAACTGGTGGCGATTGTACATAACCGGCTGGAACTGGGTACCTGGCAGGGAATATTTTTCTGCGAATTCGACGGTCCCCGCAACCGTAAGGTGCATATTCATCTATTTGATTCATAAATTGTATGTTGGCGATGCGGCGCCATCTGATCGATCCGGAAGCTTGAGTTGCTTCCCAGGATTTTACGTTGGAGGCTCATTTTTTATGTCCCAATTTGATGAAAAGGATAAAGAAATCCTGAACCGCATACAGTCTGATTTCCCGGTCACGCCGCGGCCTATTCTGGCTATTGCGGAAGATCTGGGTTTGACGGAAAAGGCGGTTATCGAAAGCGTAACCCGTTTGAAAGATTCCGGCATCATTCGAAGAATTGGCGGAAATATCGTGCCCGGTAAGATCGGTTTTGTAAGCACGCTTTGCGCTGCAAAAGTTCCGGTAGATAAAATTGACGATTTTGCCCGGCTGGTTAATCAATTTCCAGGTGTGACCCATAATTATCAACGGGATGACGAATTCAATATCTGGTTCACCTTTATTGCGCCTTCCATGGCTGAAATCGAAGAAAACCTGAAAGTCATATCCCGGACAACGGGTATTACCGATATATTGAACCTGCCAGCAACGAATGTATACAAGATCAAAGCGCAGTTTGATATATGAAAGGGGTTGTGGGGGTAAGGAGGGCATATTCATGGAAGCCCCTCATGATCAACGGGTTGCTCGCCCCATGCATGAAAATGTAGAGTGACGGTTCACTATTTACGCTTCATGAAGTATTTACAATGAATGATATCTGTGTAGCGCTGGTCATTTTTCGATCTTCGGTCGGGCGGATCTGCGACAATCTGGATCGGATGGTGCAGTGGGTATGCATGGCCGGGCAGGCCGGAGCTGATGTGGTGTGCTTTCCTGAAATGAACATTTCCGGTTACAGTGCCCAGTCCGCCGCTATCATGAAACCCGAACGGATACCGGGTACGACAAGTGACAGTCTGTCCTCGCTGGCAAAAGGGGAAAAAATTGCCGTCCTTGCCGGAATGGCCGAAATAGACGGTGCGGGCCATTTGTATGCCAGCCATATTCTGGCAACTCCGGACGGCCTGATTGAGGTTTATCGAAAACTGCATATTCCCCCGCCAGAGCAGGGAATATTTTCACCGGCCGGTCAGGTTCCGATATTCCCCATCAAAGGGGTGTTGTGCGGGGTCCAGTTGTGTTATGATACCCATTTCCCGGAATTGCCCTGGCCATAGGGTCGGATTGCCATCTCCTGGAAAAAGACATCGGTGGGAATGAAAGCCTGCTGCTGATTCACCTGAAAGCCGAAAGCCAAGCTTCTGTCCGGAATCACCGGATGCGGTATTTTATTCCGAATAGAAGGCCAGAGTTATATCGTTCACTTTATGTGGAGGAATCCAGATGAATATCGTGTGTTTATTGGGAAGTCCGAGATCCAGGGGAAACTCGACGGCCATTGCCAGGCATTTTTGTGAAACGGCTGAAAAAAAAGGCGCCAGCATACAGAGTTTTTCGCTGAACAAGCTCAATTACCGCGGATGCCAGGCCTGTATGACCTGCAAAACCAAGCTGGATAGATGCGTGCTTAAGGATGACTTGACCGAGGTATTGGATGCCATCCGGGACGCCGATGTCCTGGTAATGGCAACGCCGGTTTATTATGGAGAAGTATCCAGCCAGATGAAGGGCTTCATTGACCGCACATTCTCATACCTGGTTCCGGATTATACCACCAATCCCGTCCCCAGTCGCCTGAAACCAGGAAAAAGGCTGGTATTTATACAAACCCAAGGCCAGCCGGATGAAAAACAGTTTGCCGATATTTTCCCCCGGTATGATTATTTTTTCAACTGGTATGGTTTTATGGATAATTGTCTGATTCGCGGATGCGGACTGATGACTGACGGTGAAGCGCAAGCCCGGAGCGAAATTATGGTTGATGCCGAAAAAACAGCCGATATGCTGGTTCAGAAAACTTGATGGTTATTGGATGGCTATGCAGATTGAATGCCAGGACATTTCCTATCAATATCCCCAAACCGATACCCGCGTATTTGATCATCTGAGTTGCCAGGTGGCAGGGCCTGGCTTTCATGCCCTGTTTGGCCAGTCCGGTCTGGGAAAGACAACCCTTGCGCGAATGATCGCCCGGGAATTGACCGGGTATTCCGGACAGATCCAATCCCGTCAGATTTCCGAAGTTCTTTATACCCACAATATGGAACGATTTCCAGGGTGGGCCAGTATCGGGGAGTTGATGGCATCCACCACGCCGACTTCTGGCCAGGACAGACTGAATGCGCTGGTGGATGCCTTTGGCATGCAGCCTGTGATGAACGCCAGATTCAGCCAGTTGTCCCTGGGCCAGAAAAACCGGGCCAATCTGATCCGTTATCTGCTTCAGGAATTTGATCTGCTGATCATGGACGAAAGCCTGGCCAATGTGGATGAAACAACCCGTGGACGCATTATCATTACTCTGAAAACCCTGTTTCCGGAAAAATGCTTTTTGTATATTTCTCATAACATGATGGAAATTGCCAAATTCTGCAATCAGATCGTCGTGCTGAGAAGCCCGCATAAGCATCCGCAAACCCAGATGATTTCCGGACGAAACTTGATGCATGAAAACTCCTTCGTGATGAAGGAACTGGAGC
>JAPLJE010000763.1 GCA_026388755.1 Deltaproteobacteria bacterium
ATCCCGAAAGCTGATTGTAACCCTTCATCGGGATATTGATAAACTGAAACAAAAAATCAATGAAACCCTGTCGGCATCCGAAGAGCTTTCCATCCGGATCAAAACCAGCGATGAATATGCCGGAAAACGAGTGGTAGCGTTATACAAGCTGGACGGCGTCGGCAGATTGAATTTTCTGATGTCCGCGGAAACGCTTCAGGACTGGGCCCATCGTAAATATTTGTTGCAGCGGATTTTGTCTTCTGACGAACGGCTCTTCGCTCGGCTTCAGGAAGACAGGAAAAAGTTGGAAGTCTTGTACGAAAAACAGAAAAGCCAGTATGAAGATAAACAGCGCCTGGAAAAACAGCATGCCGATCAAATCCAGTCCATTGAAAAGGAAAAAAGAAAAAGGCAGGAGCTGCTAACGGATATCCGGATCAAAAAATCTCGGGAAATCAATGCCATAGAAGCTCTGAAACAGGCAGCCGACCAGTTGAACGCAACCGTTGAAACCCTGGGAAAAGGCGATACAACACCGGATACTTCAACTCCAATAATCGGTCGCGATTTTATTTCAAGCAAGGGCTTGCTTCAATTACCGGTGAAGGGTAGAATTATATCATCTTTTGGCAAAGAGGTTCACAGCCGCTTGAATGTGGAAACATTTCGAAACGGTATTGATATTCAGGCAAACAGGGGAGAGTCGGTTCTGTCTGTCTATGCAGGCCAGATCATCTTTGCGGAGTGGTACAAAGGATACGGCAACATGGTGATCATCAACCATGGCAATCATTATTATTCGGTTTATGCACATCTTGAAGAACTACTCAAGTCAAAAGGGGATAAGGTCCAAACAGGAGAAATCATCGGAACAGCAGGTGATACGGATTCTGTTACTGGCGCTGGATTGTATTTTGAAGTGCGGCACCGGGGGAAACCAATGGATCCAATGGAATGGATCAAGACAGGTTAAAAGGAGTAACTGAATGGCCAGGAAACACCAAAAAATTAAATTGTGGCGACAAATCAAATTATGGGTGACTGTGGCAGTCGCCGTAGGTTTTTGGACCATTGGCGCCGGCTTTTTCCGAGATCTTTCAGCAACAACGGATGAAACATACAAAGGGCTCAAGCTGTTTTCAGATGTCATCGAGCTGATTGAAAAGAACTATGTCGAACCCGCGGACACCAAAAAACTCATAGAAGACGCCATTCAGGGAATGGTTCACGGGCTTGATCCGCATTCCTCACTGCTTTCTCCGGAAGACTACAAGGAGCTCCAGGTGGATACACAGGGGGAATTTACCGGTATCGGCGTCAGTATTACCTCTCGGGACGGAATGGTTACGGTGGTATCCGCCATTCAAGGAACACCGGCCTACAAGGCCGGCATCAAATCCGGAGATATTATCGTAAAGATCGGAACAGAACCCACAAAAAATCTTCGGGATGCCGTAAATCGTATTCGCGGACCCAAGGGGAGCAAGATTTCCGTCACCCTTATTCGGGAAGGTGCTCCCGAACCTCTGGAATTTGTGCTGGTTCGCGATGTGATTCCTATTGAAAGCATCCGCTCCCTGAGCCTTAAACCCGGATACGGGTATATCTGGATTACCAATTTCAGAGACAACACAACGCCGGATCTGGTCTCTGCTCTGGAGAAACTGGAATCCGGTCCAACGCCCCTCAAAGGACTCATCCTGGATCTTCGAAACAACCCCGGCGGGCTTTTGAATCAAGCCATCGAGGTATCCGATCTGTTTCTGGAAAAAGGAACGATTCTGTCCATAAAAGGAAGACAGGACAAAAACACCAAGGTGTTTACAGCGCACGCCAAAGTTGCTAAACGCAATTA
>JAPLJE010000729.1 GCA_026388755.1 Deltaproteobacteria bacterium
CTGGCCGCCGCCGGGGCCATATCCTCAGAGGAGTTAACGATGTATCGTACCAGTTTTGAATCCCTGATGCTGCTGGCCCTCAGTGAAAATCTGAAAAAAATCGGCCAGGGCCGGTTCCCGGATAATTACCTGGATCCTTACGCCCTGCGCAAACGTGAGCGCATACTTCTCAAGGATGCCCTGTCCGGGGTAACCCAACTGCAAAAACATGTCAGCCAGAAGCGGCGAGGTCTTGGCCAAGGAACTTCAGGAACATGTGGAGAAGGTACCCGCTCCGTATAACTACCCAAGAATGATTGATTTTGTCACCGCGCTTACCAAAACCGTCAGCGGAAAAATCCGACGGCTTGAGCTGCGCAATCAGTTTTTTATGCTTGTTTAATCCATTGTTTCTGCCTAATATAACAATTTGCTGCTTCATGTATCTGTGGGAGAGTTATGGCGGATGAAGGCCTTGGGCCTGCAGTTTGGGCTGAAACAAACGATAGCTAAAAAACTGGATCATTCTTTTGAAATCGGTCAATAAATTCTGGTTTATTGCGGCTGTTTCAACAATCGTATTTTTAATCATTTTCATTTGCCTGGGATTTTTTTTCTGGAATCAGCTCGTTCCGGAAAACCAAGCGGTAATCCTGCAGATTGTCGGGGATAATTTCGGTTATCTTTTGATTGCAACAGTTCTGGCGCTTGGTGGATGGGGGGGGCTCCTCATCGCCGTATTCTATTTGTATGAGCTGCCGACCCGTAAAATTGCAGATGAAATGATGATCATTCATTCAGCAAATCCCTCGTACCGCATTGACTTTGATGCCGGAAAAGATTTTAAACGCCTGGCTACCCTGATTAATGAAGGGGCGGATCGTTATCAGTCTCTCAAGAAAAGCATCGATGACAGAATCCGTCTTTCCGGAGAAGCGCTCGAGCAGGAAAAAAATATCCTGGCTTCCATCATTTCCTGCCTTTCCGAAGGTGTCATCGTCTGTAATCCGTCAGGGGCCATTCTGCTATTCAACAAGAAGGCAGAAGAATTTCTGAGCTATCAGGAAAAATCAAAGGCAGACATTGAGTTATTAACCATTCAGTTTATTGGACTGGGTCGAAATATTACCTGTTTTATCAATAGAGCGCAGATTCAACGCGCTTTTGCGGAAATCACTGAAAAACTGGCGCAGTCTCAGGATAATCCAGGTACTTGTTTTGCCACTCTGGGGCCTTACGGCCACTTCCTTAAGGTCGAGATCGTTCCCATCCTCATTCACATGCATGAACTGGCCGGGTTTATCCTGAGAATCAACAACATCACCCAAACCCATACCCAGCCGGACAGCACATTCCTGTCTTCCAACATGGTATCGGATTTCAATCATTCACCGGCCCCAATGCCAACTTCCTGCTCGTCCCATTTCAACCTTCCGCTGATCCCGACGCAGATTCAAAACGTGCTTGAAGTGGTTCAAAGCCTTGTAAAGGAACAATATGGTTTGACGCTTCGACTCCACATGCCGAATGAACCGGCCTGGATATACGCCGGGAACCATTATCTGACGTCTGCAATATCATTTCTTTTGAATCAGCTCGGAAAGGTCATTGGCATTTCAATATTTGACTGTTTGGCGGCGATCGAGCGGGATTATATTCATGTCGATATTGTCTGGCCCGGCGATCCGGTTTCAGACACTGTCCTCGATGAATGGAACGAGAGCTTCGTCCTGCACGAAAAAGGGGTGGGATATCTGAAACTGAATGATATTCTATTGCAGCACGAGGCCGAATGGTGGTCCTCCTTAAACCATAAATCGCCGGGAAAGGCCAGTCTTCGTGTATTTATTCCTTCGGCGGAGCCTTCCAGGGTCAGAAGCATTGCTCCCATCACCCTTGCAACCAGTCGTCCTGAATTCTATGACTTTGATCTTCTGAATCGTCCGGACAGCAGTCCGGATCTGCAGGAACAACTGCTTTCCAATATTACCTATACCGTCATTGATACGGAAACAACGGGTCTGGATCCTCTGTCGGACGAGGTTATTTCCATTGGCGCGGTCCGCATCGTAAATGGACGGTTGCTGAACAATGAGATTTTTAACGTTTTGGTGGATCCACAGAGAGAAGTGCCGGAGGAGTCCATCAAAATCCACGGCATTCGCCCGGAAATGCTTCAGGGGCAGCCAACCATTGATAAAGTGCTGCCGCTGCTTTATCAGTTTGCGGAAAATACGGTTTTGGTCGGACATAATGTGGCCTTTGATATGCGGATGTTTCAGGTTAAAGAATATGTTACGTCCGTTCGATTTACCCAACCGGTTCTGGACACCATGTTTCTTTCGGCCGTTATTCACCCTTCACACCCGCGACATAGCCTCGAGGCGATTTCCGAGCGGCTTGGTATCAGCATCACCGGCAGGCATACGGCGCTTGGTGATGCATTGGCAGCGGCCGAGATTCTGCTTAAATGCATACCGATTCTGGCAAGAAACGACATACTGACTTTAAACGATGCGCTTCAGGCATCCAGAAAAACCAGATACGCCAAGATTTCGTATTGAAGAATTGCCCTGACCGAGATTCCATCGTTCGTTGAACTGTTTCATACATGGGGATTTATATGAACGACCAGACCATGAAATTCCTGTCTCAAATTCGGATATTTGCATCGCTTCCTGAAAAAGAGCTTGAGCGTGTGGCGCAAACCGCTGTCCAGAGATCCTTTGCCAAAAATGCGATTCTGTTTACGCAGGGTCGGTCGAAATTGGACGGAATCTATATTCTTCAAAGCGGTGAGATCGAGCTTTATTATGAGCGGGAAGATCATAAAACACAGATCAGCAGACTGCGCAGGGGAGAGATTTTTGGGGGGATTTCCGTCCTGATGAATTCAGGAATTAGCGTCAGAACGGCCAAGGCCGCTCAGGAGTCTAAGTGCTATTCGATTCCGGTGGAGATCTTTCTGGATCTTTGCCACAATTATCGCTTTTTTAATAAGTATTTTGTGGACGCCTTCGGTCAGCGAATGATCGATGAATCCTACGCATCCATCTTTGCTTCAAACCGTGCCTTTCATTTTTTATCGGGCATTGCGCCGTTTTCTTTCCTTCCAGAGGCTGAGATCGAAAAAGTCGCCATGGAATTGTCCCTGGTTTTTCACCCAAGGGATACGCTCATTTTTACGCAAGGTCTCTCAAAAATCGAATCGCTGCATATCATTCAGAACGGTGCGGCAGAGCGTTATTTCGAAGAAGGTGACAATAGCATCGATACAACGCCGATGAGCGAGGGAGACCTCTTTGGCGGCATATCCATGTTGATCAATAATTCCATTTCCATACGATCCCTTAAAACGACCGAAGATACGCATTTTTATATCTGGCCGAAACCCTGTTTTCTGGATGCCTGCAACCGGAACGAGCAGTTTTTGGAGTATTTTACGGATACATTCGGAAAACGCATGCTTGACCGATCTTATGCCTCCATCGTGGCCAAGACGATTCAACCCGGGGAGGAGGCGCTCCAGTTTCTCAATCAGCCGGTCAGCAGTATCACCCAGAAAAAACTGATTTACTGCGTTTCCGGAACGAGCAGCATTCTTGTAAAATCGAATCAGGATATTTTTGTCGGCATTGTTACGGACAATGATTTGCGGAAAAAAGTGATTGCCAGTGGCCTGGATATCCAAAATCCTGTTGAAAAAATCATGTCTTTTCCGCTGCGGACGATTTCTTCGCAGGCGTTGGTCTTTGAAGCGCTCATGAGCATGATGCAGGGGAATTATAAGCATCTGGGGGTAACGGGCCCCGAGGATGAATTGATCGGCATTATTACCAACAAGGATATCCTGGCGGTTCAGGGCCAGTCCCCCTTGTTTCTGATCCGTGAGATATCGACGGCCGGCAGTA
>JAPLJE010000453.1:0-15886 GCA_026388755.1 Deltaproteobacteria bacterium
CTCTGATACGGTCATTCCTTGAATACCTATATCGTTCAGCGCTTTTTTGACATCATCCAATTTGAATGGCTTTATTATGGCCTCAACTTTTTTCATGAAATCCTCCCATTACCCGATGTCTTCTTAGATATAACTTCGCAGATCCGATGCCCCCATTCGCATCCTTTGAGCAAGACGCAGCATTTCGAAGAATTTTTCTTTCCATCTGGTTTTTGATTCTGATAGTCATCTACTTAAGCAATAGATGTGCCATATATAAATATTATATCAACATACTGTAATTATATTATTATATTATATATTGCATTATTCGTATAATACATAATTGTTAAATATTAGTATATATATACATATTTGTATGTTATGGAACGCACTAATATGATGGAGCACAAGAACAGCAGGGGTTTTTCTTGGTATCAAAACAGGAAAGGACAATGGTGTGCAGGTATTTTTAGACAATGGCCGATGCCCGAATTCAGGTGGGACAGTAAGGGGAATCGCTTAACTGGAAATACGCAAATCTGAATTTGAAATACTACGCAAAGGTATTTGGAGATCCAACGCTGACAGCTGCGCTTTTGGACCGCGTTACCCATAAAGCCCATATCATCAGCTGCAATTGGGAGAGTTGTCGGTTTAAGGAATCATTGAGGCAAGCAAAGAAAAAATAAAGCCGGTGCCGAGCGCTTATTCCCAAACCCGGCGTGTACCCCCAAATCCAGGGGGTCAAAATTGGGTTATCGGAGGGGGTCAATTTTGGGTTGTCTTTTCGATCCGCTTCAATGCTGGATCATATTTTTCAAAATTAGACAGAATGAGTCATTTTGTTCAATGTTATTGTCGGGTCGGTGCTGTTTTATTCCAAAATAAATTGATAATTATTTCAAAAATATCATACAGGATCAATTCAGAAATAATTCATAAGTATTGTTGAGATAACCCGGCTAAAGAATATATGCAAGTATCCTTGAAATTACAAAGTGGGTCACACATACAAAACAGCGATGAGCCTAATTTACGCAGACGGGGGCAATCCACATTCCTTCAAAACAGATGTTTTAAGTTGTTCCATCCGCATAAGGGAATGCGTTTCACCTATTTACACGTTTGTCATCCAGTGTCATCTGGCTTATTAACAGATCTGCAATAAAATCAATAATTTTTTCCAGATTATATTTGTTATCCAACGACAGCCTCAAAGACATGATTTCAATCAAGCCGGTCAAAGCGTAAGCTGACAGGTCCGGATCGATTTTACGGATGATTCCTTCTTTAACAGCGGCTTCTATTTCCCGTATCACAGGCTGGGTCAGGCCATGATAGATTTTTTGAATTTTTTCCGCAGGCCATTGTTCCTCGCTTGCCAGCTCGGCCCGCAGCTGGTTTAAAATTTCACTGTATTTGGTGTAATTTTTATAAAATACCCTTCCCCTGATTTTCAATCTCTCCTGAAAATCATTTTCCCCCTTAATGGCAATGGCGGCCTCTCCAACGATATAGCGAAACACATCATCAATCACTTCAATAAACAAATCTCGCTTGTTTTTAAAATACAGATAGAAAGTGCCGGTGGAGATCTTCAGTTGACTGGTAATATCAACAATTTTGGTTTGGTGATATCCTTTCTGGCTGAATACCCGTATTGCCTGTTTGATAATTTCCTGACGTTTTAGATCCTTCTCTTTGTTGGTGGTCACGGATTTTCTGACATCATATTCTACAGCTCCTTCTGAGGGGTCCACATGAATAGATTCCAGATGCGCTTTCAGAAATGTAACGGGAACGCGGGACCCTTTTTTTAATTTATTGATTTCCTTTAGCTGCTGAAGATGACTGTCATCATAATAGGCCATTGTCCGTCCGGTTTTATGCGACGGGTGCAGAATTCCATTCCTGAGATAAAAATGAATGGTTGTGCGCGGCACTCCTGATCTTTCTTCTAATTCTTTGATCCGCATTGATACCCCTCTTTATATTTCTTAACTATAGATCTAAACTCTACAGATTGAAAAACTGTTATTTCATAATCCGCCGCTATCAATGACTGAATCTAATTTCTATTAAATTAAATAATATATTATATCAGTATATTATTAAGGTTCATCCAATTTCATATTTAAACACTATTTAATATTGACAGTTTGTTTTCTACAGACTAAATGTGAAAACAATTCGTCATATTCTGTAGATTTAACAATATCGATCATAACTGTCAAGGCATAAATTAAAGTCGATTTTCATATATGACTGAATCCGAAGATGAATACTGCAGATAAGTTAAGGAGGCACAAATGGGAAAGCAAAAGCTTGCGATCATTGGGGTTGGAGAGGTTCCGACAGGGACATATCCTGACCGATCACAGTGGGACATCATTTATGAAACCAGCATACAGGCTGTCAGGGATGCCGGAATCCATAAAAACGATGTGGAAGGCGTCATTACCGTCGCTCCCCAGGCTCAGGAGCAGCTCACGGCTGAAATATCCTTTGGGAAAATACCCGAAGAGCTCGGTTTAAAGGGATGCAGGGATGTCTGCATCTGTAATGCCGGCGGAGCTTCCACATCCAACTGCTTGCGGCTGGCGGAACAGTTGATTGAAAGTAATCAGGCAAAGATTGTCCTGATTCCGCATGTTACGGTTCACTCCACCATTCCACTGCTTGACCTGATTAATTTTTTCGCCAAAGCAGGCATCGACTTGCAGTGGGAATATCCCTATGGCACGACTTACAACGGAGTCATCGCCATGATGACCCGGCGATACATGCATGAATCCGGAACAACTGAAGAAGAAATGGCATCCGTCGTAGTTTCCTTGAGAAAATGGGCGGCACTGGACCCCAATTCCATTTTTTACGGCAAAGAAGTCCCGACCATCGATAAGGTGCTGTCGTCGAGCATGGTATCGTCACCCCTGCATAAACGCGAATGTAATGTTCTGGCGGATGGCGGTGCCGCACTGGTGGTGACTTCTGCGGAAAACGCAAAACAAATGGGATGCCCGGCAGCGGTCAAACTCGGTGAGAGTTCCCGATATTTCAGCGCATTTACCACCACCCGAAGCACGGAACTGGTGAAAGACGGTTTTCGTGGTGCTACTAAAGAAGCACTGGCAGGTGCCGGAATAACAAAAGAAGATATTGATATCTGGAATATGTACCTGGCGTATCCAGTAGGCCATCCCATGTTTATGGAAACCGTCGGCCTGTGCGGACCAGGCCAGGCGGGAAAGATGTTTATGGAAGGTCATACATGGCCCGGCGGAAAACTGCCGTGGGCAACTATTGGCGACGCCATCGGGCGGGGGCATACCGGTTCCGGTGTCAGCATGGCAACCTATGCGGAAACTGCCCGCCAGCTCATGGACAAGGCAGGTGCAAAGCAGGTGATGGATGTCGATTATATATTTCAAAATACATCCGGCGGATCAGGCATGAACTTCATCGCAACCGTGTGGGGGAGGAACATCTAATGGAAACTCATAAACCGTTTCCAGTCATGCAACCCTGGACAAAGGAATTCTGGAAAGCGACAAAACAGGGCAAACTTCTGGTTCAGCACTGCAATGACTGCCAAATTAATATTTTTTTCCCGAAAAAAGTCTGCCCGGAATGCTGGTCTGAAAATTTAAGTTGGATCGAATCGAGCGGCAAGGCAAAAGTTTATACCTTTACAACCATGCTGGATATGGTGGAGCCCAAATTCATGGGTGACCTGCCTTATGTGATTGCCATGGTGGACCTCCTGGAAGAAGGCATCCGCATGACCACCCGAATTGTCAATTGCAAGCCCGAAAACGTGGCCATCGGCATGCATGTTGAAGTTGTTTTTCAAGACGTATCGGAAGACTGCGCGTTGCCGATGTTTCAGCCGGTTGAAGAATCCTTACGAATCAAAACAACCGATCAAGAAGAAACTGAGAAAACCGTTTCTGAAACCGAAATGGGCTTAAGACTCGATGATTACCAAACGATTTTATATGAAATCGGCGGTAAAAATAACGCGGTCTGATATATCACCTTAAATCGGCCGGATAAATACAATGCAATCAATCGTCGGATGGCAACAGAACTCATCGACGCCTTCCGCCGGGTAAGAGACATCCCTACTGTGGGCGTAGTTGTATTGACTGGCGCCGGCAAAGCATTCTGCACCGGTGGCGACCTTGAAATTTTTCCCTCTCTTGCCGAACATCAAAACAGCCTCAACTGGCTTTCTCATGAAGGTTTAGATGTTCAGCGGGTCATCACAAGCTGTGAAAAAGTCGTCATCTGCAAAATAAACGGGCATTGCCTGGCGGGCGGGCTTGAAGTTGCCCTTGCTTGTGATCTCCTGTATGCCAAAGCATCAGCAAAAATGGGTGCCAAGCATGCCCATATTTCGTGCCCGGGAAATCATCTTCAGCGGCCGAAAAGATTACACAGCCAAAGAGATGTATGACATGGGGCTGCTGACACGGATATTTGCCGATGATGAATTTGAGGCCAGATTTGAGGAGGTAGTGAATAATATCGGCTCTAAAAAACCTATTGCGCTTCGGATGGGCAAAGAAATCATGGCCCGTTCAGTCGATGGATGCGATATGGAGACCGCCCTTGCAGTGGAGCGAAACGGCATTCAATGGCTGACATATTCACCTGATATCCAAGCGGTGATGGATCAATTCAGGGCCCAGCCCGACCAACTGACCCAGCAGCAGAAACAGCAAAATATTCGATCCGATATGAAGATATAATAAGGAGAGTTATCATGGATTTTGGTTTCACTAAAGAACAGGAAATGATCCGCAAAGAAATGGCCCGGTTCTGCAAAAAAGAATTGAACAAGGACTATGTCGCCTGGATGGACGAGAACGTTGATTTCCCTCCTCCGGAATTATGGCAGAAATTTGTAGACATCGGTATGTTTAAATACAATATCCCTAAAGAATATGGTGGTGAGGGACTTAGCATGGTGGACGGCATGATTGCCTATGAAGAGATCTGCAAGGCCTCCATGTCGGTTGCTCTGGCAGTGGGGACCACCATCGGTTTTGGCACCCGTTTTATTGCGGAAATGGGCACTGCCGCCCAGAAAGAAAAATACCTTCCTCTCATTGCTGAAGGCAAGTTGAAAATGTGCATGGCCTTAACCGAGCCGGCCGGCGGCACCGACATTCTCGGGGCAATCTCAACTTTTGCGGAGGAAAAGGAAGGCCGATGGGTGATTAACGGAGAAAAAGTGTTTATCACTGGTGCCCATGCCTCAGATTTTATGATTACGGTTTGCAGGACCGAGCTCAATACCAAACCCAGTCAATCTCTTTCCGTGTTTTTGATTCCGTCGGATGCCAGGGGCATCACCATCACCCGTATCCCCAAAATCAGTTGTCATCACTGTGATTCCGTAGGCATCACGTTTTCCAATGTGGAAATTCCAGCAGAAAGCATTCTTGGGACCCGCGGCGGCGGATGGTATGAAATGCTGGCTATTCTGAATCCCGAACGTATCGGCTGCGCCATGATGGGGGTAGGCCTCATGGCCGCCGCTTACGAGGATGCCTTTCAATATGCCCAGAAACGCCATGCTTTCGGCGGTCCGATCAGCCGCTTCCAGATATTGCAGCATTATCTGGCGGACATGTATATCAACCTGGAAAATACCCGCAACCTGACCTACAAGTCGGCCTGGTTATGTGACCAGGGCAAGCCCTATCATCTGGAAGCCACTATGGCCAAGCTAGTGGCATCGGAAGGCGCCCTGCACGCCGGTCGATTCGGAGCTGAGATCATGGGGGGATACGGTATCTGTAATGAATATCCCATGCAAAGGTATTTGCGGGATGCCTATCAGCTTCAGTTTTCGCCGATTTCAAACGAGATGAGCAAAAACATGCTGATGCAGTTTCAAGGACTACCCAAGTCGTGGGCCTGAAAATAATAACGAATAAGTGGATGCTCCCACATTCAACCAGGAGGATAACATGTACACCTTAGGTGACATCCCTCGAAAAAACGCGCTGCATTATCCGGATAAAGAAGCCATCGTCTTTGAAGAAACCCGGCTGACCTATGAAAAACTGAACCAACGCATCAATCGCCTCGCAAACGCGCTCACAAAAATGGGATTTAACCCCGGAGACCGGGTGACGGTATTTTCGGAAAACACCCACAAATACCTTGAAGTCTATTTTGCCGCCGCCAAACTGGGAATGAGCGTGACGCCCATCAACTTCAGGCTGTCGGATGATGAAATCATCCACATTGTTAGTGACAGTGAGGCTTCCTGTTTTTTTGCCGGGGATGGGTATGAAGCACGCGCGGGAAAGATGCGCGAACGCCTTCAGGCAATCAATGCCTGGGTTGCATTTGATAATAACACACCGGGATTTATTGTTTATGAAGACATGCTAAACGATGCCTCTGAAAAAGAACCGGATGTGACCGTCGATGAAGACGATCTGGCGGTTCTGATGTATACCGGCGGGACCACCGGTCTTCCCAAAGGCGTCATGCTGTCCCATCGCAATATCATGGCCGGTGTGATCAGTGCCAACCTGATGTCCAATATTACCAGTGACGATACGACCTGCTTTGTGCTGCCGCTTTTTCATGTGTCCTTCTGGCCGGCCTTTTGTCTGCTTCTGGCCGGCGGAAAAGTGGCCATCAACCGGAAATCCGACCTGAACGAAATCCTGCGAATTATCCAGGATGAACGCTGTACCCATATGAACGCTGTGCCCACGGTTTACGGCTGGCTGCTCCAGTTCGGAAATGTGGACGCTTACAATCTCACAAGCCTCAAATTACTCTCTTATGCCGGTAGTCCTTTTCCGCTGGAAATTTTAAAACAGTGCATTGAAAAATTCGGCCCTATTTTCGCCCAGGGTTATGGCGCGACCGAAACCGCTGGGGGTGCCATCAGTCTTTTGCGTAAAGAGGATCACATTTTGTCGGGTACCAAATCCAAACTGCTTGCAAGCGCCGGCAAGGCATCCCTGTGTTCTGAAATCCGCATCATGGATGAAAACGGGCTTGCGTTGCCAATCCATGAAACTGGAGAGATCGCCGTCAAAGGAAAGCATGTCATGATGGGGTATTGGAAAAACCCGGAACTGACTGAAAAAGCATTGCGGGGCGGCTGGTACTATGCCGGTGATATGGGGTACATGGATGAAGATGGGTATCTTTATCTTGTTGACCGCAAGGCCGACATGATTGTCACCGGTGGCGAAAATATATATCCCAAAGAGGTTGAAGATGTTCTGTATGAGCATCCAGCCGTTTTCATGGCAGCGGTGGTGTCGGCACCAGATAAAAAATGGGGGGAGCGTGTCCAGGCGGTGGTGGTGCTAAAACCGGACCAGTTGGTGACAGAAGAGGAACTCATCGCTTTTTACAAAAAAAATGGGCGGATACAAATGCCCCAACGCCATTGAATTCTGGGAGTCGATCCCGACCACTCCCGTCGGAAAAATTCTCCGCAAGGATGTAAAGAAAAAGTTCTGGGAAGGTCATGAGCGTTTAATTGGCTGATTACGATACATCGTGTTTACCATAAACAAAATTATATCGGACAATCCTTAAACTATTAAGGAGGTATTATGAGTGAATTTGTAAAAGACGAATACTTTAAAATTGACCCTGAACCACATCTTGTAGGGAATATGGAATTGGTGAACCATTTCCCTGGGGTTCAGATGTGGTGGCGGGCCATCGCAGCTATCCAACGTCCATTAATAACCGGGACTCCTCCTGAACTATTTGTGGGCATGGAACCCTGGGAAATGGAGAAATCAACTGATCCCAACAATCTTTTAAAGGCGATGGACAAATATGGCGTAGATATCGCATGCCTCCTGCCGGAATCCATGATGGATACTACCGGATATACCAGCCGTTGGTGCACCAATGGCGAAATGGCCAAAATTGTGGAATCGAATCCGAATCGCTTCATGTACCAGCCCAATGTCTCCCCGATTAAACACAAAGGGGTGAAAAATACCATTTGGGAGCTGGAATACTGGGTAAAGGAAAAAGGGGCAAAGATATTCAAATTTTATCCTCCGGAAGACACTTATATCAATGACGCGGATCTGTGGCCCTTTTACCAGAAAGCCCAGGAACTCGGTATTGTGTTAGACATCCATACTGGTTTCTGCTGGGTGCCTCCGGGGAAAAGCAAATATGCCCTTCCGATTTATATTGATGATGTGGCGCGGGATTTTCCGGATTTAAAGATTAATGCCTTCCACATGGGATATCCTTATTGCGATGATTTGAACATGATCGCTATGGGGCATCCCAATGTCTATGTTTGTCTGAGTCTGCTCGTCCCCTGGGCTGCAAGCGCGCCAAGAAAATTCGCCAAAATCATCGGTGAAGCCCTCCGCTGGGTGGGACCGGACAAGATTATCTGGGGAACCGATTACGCCGGTTATGGCGCACAGATCCGGGGAGCAGTGATGGGTTTACGAGAATTTCAAATTCCAGAAGATATGCAAAAAAATTATGGTTATCCGGCCATAACAGATGAAGACAGAAAAAAAATATTTGGTGGAAATCTAGCGCGACTGCTCAATGTAAATACGACCAAACGAAGAATTAAATAAATTATTTTCAAGGAGAACATTTTGACAAAAAAATTCGAACATCTTTCAAAACCGATTAAAATCGGCCCCTTTGAACTTAAGAATCGAATGGTATTAGCTCCCATGAATGAAACAATGTCCGGGGTTAACGGCGAAGCCACTGAGCAAATGCTCTCTTATTTCGCAGCCCGCGCCAAAGGCGGAGCAGCTTTAGTGAGTACCGGCGCGATTATGGGAACCCGCCTGGGCTCGGAATTTGTCTGGGGGCGAAACCTTTATTGTTTCCATCCCGGACACCTCCAGGGCCTGGGGATGCTGACGGACAGGATTCATTATTTCGGTTCCAGAGCTGCAGCTCAGATGACCATCGGATTTGGCAGACAGGGGCATTCCTATGATCACACCCAAATAGCTCCGGCCGCTACTGGCGGGCTTCCGTATGAAATTACATTGGATAAATCTCCTAAAGGTGTTGTTGATGCATACCGGTTTTCGGAATATTCGAGATATTTTATGACAGGACAGATGACCCGGGAAATGCCTATTGATGAAATCCATAAGGAGCAAAAAGAATTTGCGGAAAGCTGCCAACTCGCTGTGATTGCAGGGTTTGATGTGATCGAGATTCATGCGCCTCACGGATATCTGGAGCATCAGTTTCTTTCACCCCTGTCCAATAAACGCACAGATATGTATGGTGGCGAATGGCGTAATCGGAAGCGGTTTTTAAATGAGGTCATGGAGCAGATTCGATATGCATGTCCTGGTGTCGCCGTCGGAGTAAGGATCAGCGCAGAAGAGCATATGGAAGGTGGATTGACCGAAGATGAAATGATCGATGTGGCAAAAGACTTAGAAGCCCGGGGGGCTGACTATATCAGTCTGTCAGACGGAGCTGGCTATGAGGAAGGTGGGCATTTGATTACTGACATGGATCGTTCAAAACATATTCCTGAACATGGTGGAGCCTTTAAAAAAGCGTTAAAGATTCCAGTTATTGTTTCGTCCCAGCATGACCCTATCAAAATTGATGCAAACATTGCCGCCGGCAAATATGATATCCAGGCCATGGGTCGGCAACTCTTTATTGACCCAGAATATCCAAATAAAGTGATTGAAGGCCGAGAGAAGGGCATTATCCGGTGCAAGCGCTGCAACACATGTTTGATGCGTTGCCTGGCCGGTCTAGTGCCTGCGTGCCCAGACAACCCGAACCTAGGGCGGGAATATGTAATGGATGAATATAAAATCGGACCCTGGCAGCCCCATGAATCGATTCTTCCAGAAGGGTTGATGCGGGCCAATATGCCGGCGTTAAACCGACCGTGGTGGAAGCGAGAGCTTGATGAGATTGAAGAAAACTGGCGGCCACTGCAGGGAAGAACCAGCAGGTAACATCTATGAAAAATTCCGATCAATTACTTTCCGGAAAAACAGCTTTGGTTACAGGTGCATCCCGGGGGCTTGGGCGAGCTATTGCCTTAGCCCTCGCCAAAGCTGGAGCTAATGTCGCGGTTACTGATCTTCTGATTGAAAACGAAGCGGTTGATAAAGAAAAATTGGCTGAATATGGACTGCTCGCCTCTTATTTCAGTGAAACAGAAAATGTTCGGACGCTTTCAACCGCCGACGAAATAGAGAAATTCGGGTCCAGGAGCTTAGGTATAAAAATGGATGTTACCAATTCGGATGACATTCAAAAAGCTATCGCTCAAACGACGGACAAACTCGGAAGCATCGACATACTCATCAACAACGCCGGCGTGATGGACAATATGGCAATGCTTGAATATCAAACTGAGAAGATGTGGGAGCGGGATCTCAACGTGAACTTAACCGGGGCCTTCAACTGCATCCGGGCTGTCTGGCAGCAAATGAAACAAAAAAAGTGGGGGCGTATAATCAATATATCTTCTTTTGTGGGTCTAAGCGGCGCATTTGCCCAACCAGGATACGGAGCATCCAAAGCCGGCCTGATCGGACTTACGAGATCTGTGGCATTGGAGGGTGCCAAAAATGGCATAACCGTCAATGCTGTTTTGCCAGGATTTATTGAAACAGAAGCTGTTAAGCTGCATGATCCTAAAATGATTGATCGGATTAGGGCGCGAACGCCGATGAAACGTATGGGCACACCTGAAGAAATTACACCATTAGTCGTTTTTCTGGCAAGTGATGGTGCAAGTTTCATTACAGGAGCTGCCATCCCGGTAACTGGAGGTGCGGATCTGTTTGTTTTTTAAGTCAGGATAGGTGATTAGCAAGATTGTTTATAATACCAATAGATTTCAATTTGTTGCTCTTAACTGATCTATCATTAATAAGTGCAGAAGAAGATATCATGGCAAACAGCAATGAAATGATGGCATTGTCCAAATCATTTTCCCGCCTGGAAGAAGAAAGGGTTTATCAGATCATTGACAATTATCTGGAAAAGAACGGCAATCCTTTAATGATTGTAAATGCTTTATCAAACGGCATGCAGGAAGTTGGACAGTTATTCAAGAATGATGAGTAAGCACTTAAGGATTTCTCATCCAGCCCGTGACAACAGGTGATCTCGCCACGATGCTTAGAAACATGCTGGAAGAGTCAAAAAGCTCGACTTTTGAATAGTTATCCTATTCTTGAGTTCTGAGGAGGTCCAATTTTATTAACATTACATGATGAATAAACTAATGTCTAAATAAAGATTAAAGACTCGAAAACCTCCAAAAACCATACAATCTGTCAGTCCAGCGGACAGTTAGGGGATTCCGCTGACGTTATCGCAAGACAAAACATTAGACAAAATAATCCATTCTGTCTAATGTTTCTTGAGGTAGGCATTGTGTTTCACCCATGTGTATGGGAATTGTCGGTTTGCACAACTGCCAGATCAGGACGCACCAGCGCGGGCTGATAACTGTGCAGAAGGTCGGCGGTTTTCTGTGCGTGTGATACTGCGGTAAAGATCACCCACTTATCCTCTTTAAAAATCTTCCGCCATAAAGCGACAAAGACCGAAGGATCTCTATTGTATCGGGCGTTATGCCAATATCGGCGCACAAAAAGGCCTCGCCGATTTCTGCGACAAGTTCCTCCATTGCATAACCTTCATCACCACATTTCATCTACTTTCCGGCTTCCCAGATGCCGCGGAAGCTCTTTCGGGCAATGACAGATTCAGGTACTAAAGCAAGTTATAGATATTTATTGCATGTTATTCGTATAAGGCAGTATAAATGAAAATAAATTACTATAAATCGGAGGGACGTCATGGACAAGATAAAGAATCCATTCTAGCCGGGCGCAGGATCTCCACCGCCGGAACTGGCTGGGCGCGACGGTGTTTTGGAACAGGCCCGCGTTCTCCTCGGTCGTGTGCGGCATAAACGCGCTGAGAAAAGTATTCTCCTGACGGGTCTGCGTGGTGTTGGCAAGACCGTTCTGCTCAACGAGATCGAACGGTCTGCTCAAGCTGAAGAATACCGCACCATCTTTATCGAAGCATATGAGGATAAACATTTGGCGACGCTTTTAGCTCCCCACCTGCGGCGCCTGCTCTATGACCTGGACCGGGTTAAAGGCGCGGGGGATAAAGTTCGGCCTCACGCCTCGGGAAAAAGATTACCTCCGCGCCATGGCGCATCTTGGAACCGGTCCATATAGAACGGGCGATATTGCCGCAGCCCTTAGTGAAAAGATTACCGCCCTTGGCCCGATGCGTTCCGGTCTCATCAAGAAGGGGATGATTTATAGTCCTGCACATGGTGACATGGCATTTACAGTCCCGCTTTTTGATGAGTTCATGCGCCGTGCCATACCCGAGTTCCATCCGAAGGCCAGGAAGACCCCTTCTGCAAAAGAGAAGCACAAACCATGACCATCATCAGACAACGCCGCTTTGTCGCGCTGATGGATCAATTCATGTCGTGGCATCCCATTTCATCGGAGATTCAGCTTCGCAGCAGGACAAAAGCGGGCCGTCATTACCAGAGGATCTTCACGCCATATTCGGAGAAGCTGCTGTCCGCCGATACAATCGTCAGTTTATCCGAAATTGCCTGAGCAATCAGCAGACGATCAAACGGATCCCGGTGGTGAAACGGCAGCTTCTCGATTTTTGCCGCATGCCGTAATTCGATGTTCAACAGCAATAAACCGTTGGCCGCCAGTTGCTCCGACACGAAACGATCAGTGAATGTTTTCACTTCTTGGCGGCATGATGTGCGGAATATTCAATGAGCCCCGCGAGGTGACGGATAGCAGGCTACATTTCATACCAGGCGACGAAACAACTCCCCTGAAAATCATCATTCGCCTTGATCGTTCCGGATATACATGCTAATCGAATATGTTATCTTTTATTCGGAGGAGAGCCAATGTTAAAAAACACAACAGACAGTTACGGTTTGATTGCCCGTCTTTTTCACTGGATTATTTTCGTGATGGTCATCAGCATTATCATCGGGGGAAATATCGCCGCAGATATGCCAAGCGGACCCGACAAATCGCAACTGATCGGCATGCATAAGTCGCTTGGTTTTACGATTCTGGTCCTGGTGGTGCTGCGTCTGCTATGGCGATTTACAAATCCGCGCCCGCGCGATCTGGGAACCAGCAGGATTGAGAACAAACTGGGGCACGCCATGCACATCTTCCTGTACATCCTGCTGCTGTCACAACCCACTATCGGGATACTGATGTCGCAGTCCTTCGGTCATCCGGTTTACCCCTTTGATTTGTTTAAAGTGCCGACTTTTGTTAATGACAATATCCGGCTGGGGAAAATGCTGCTTGAAATCCACGAGACACTCTGGGTTGTGCTGGCAATATCCGTGGGGTTTCATGCCGCCGCCGCGCTGAAACATCATTTTATTGAAAAAAACCGGACGCTCATGCGCATGATTCTGGGCAAATGAAGAAGTCAGAAAACAGAAGTTCGAATAATTACGCTGCAGGACAGCAATGACTTATAATTTTGATCCTGACAGATGGTATGATATTGAGATTGGCCACCTTGAGTTGCTTCGTCAATCTGGAAAAATCACAGAGCCGGAATTCATGCAATGCCTGGAAGGACTCGATAGCCGGCATAAAGATATGTGGAACCGGCTGGATGGAACCTATCGGCTTCCACATTGATATACGGTAATAACGAAACCATTATTCAGGGAGGGAAATGAAAATGAGTACACATCCAAAGACAATAACCGTATATGCCGTTATGGGCCTGACCATAGCCGCAGGTATTCTGGCAGCCGGAAACATATCCGCATCCGGAGGTACTGAATTGTCGTCAGAAACCGCCCGGATGACCTCTATGATTCACTGGCTGGGTCATGACAGTTTCCGGATTGACGGAGACGGGATTGTTATCTATATCGATCCGTATAAAATCACGGGTGGGCCCAAAGCCGATCTGATCCTGATCACCCACGATCACAAAGATCATGCCTCTCCGGAAGATGTCGCAAAAATACAAGGCAGTGATACGGTAATTGTTGCCGCTTCGGCGGCTGCCGAAAAATTTTCGGGTCAGATCCAGACCGTTAAGCCCGGAGACAAACTAAATATCAAGGGAATTCCCATCGAGACGGTTCCGGCATACAACACCAACAAGTTTCGCAGCCCGGGAGTGCCGTTCCATCCCCCGAAATCCGGTTATGTCGGCTACATCCTGACGGTAAAGGGAATCCGGATCTATCACGCCGGTGATACGGATGCGATTCCGGAGATGAAATCCGTTCACTGTGATGTGGCACTGCTTCCGGTCAGCGGGATATACGTCATGACCGCGGAAGAAGCGGCAAGCGCCGCAGCGATGATCCACACCAAACTGGCCATTCCCATGCATGTCGGAAAAGGCGTTGGCAGCCTGGGAGACGCCGAGCGGTTCAAGGCGCTGTCATCGGTTCCTGCCATCATTCTGCCGATGGAATAATCGAAATCACGCCTCGTATCAACGGATCCGGCGAGACTCTCCGCCTCACCGGATCCACATGACGGCTTTTTCAACCTGTTCATTAAGAACCTGTTTGAGCTCGCCGAGGATATCTTCCGCAAGCTTCTTCTTCCAGCCGGCGTCGGCCGTCATCTGCTCCGTGATGGCTTTGCGGAGTTTTGACCGCTGCGACGACAGGATATATTCCAGTTTACTGTCCGGAAGCACCCATTTACGGGAAAATCCCGGCAAGTCCCGGTCCTTGATTTTTTCCGTCATGGCATCGACCCCGTAACCCGTAACGATCGCGCCGATGACGGCCGCAATCACCTGACCCGCTATCGGAAGGTGAAACAGCGCCAGGCCCGTGCCGCCGGATGCCATGCCAACGATGATTCCCGCCAGCATGCTCGTCAGAACGATGATTTCATCGCTTCGAATGAGCTGTTTCACGTTGAATGGGGGATGTGAAATGGAATTGACGCCCGCCGCGATATCCCGGTTCCGGAGATCCAGCACGCTGCGCGGAATATCGAATCGCCTGCAGACGGGATCCGTAAAATCCGTGAGGGCCGGAAGCAGCGTATTATTCAGCCAGTCATCCAGTTTTTTTCGGGCATCTTCTCCCCGAATCCGGCCCAGAAGATTTTTTTTGCGGTTCTCAATATCCGGCCGAATGTCGTTCAGCGTCCTCAGCCGGCCTTCGCGCCACGCTGCCAGTGAGGGACCGATGGCATAGGAAATCAGTTCGTCGGCAAGCGGCTCCGCCAGGCTGTCGATCAAGCCGGGAATGTTCTGCTCCACGAGCGTGATGATTTCTTCGGAATCGCAGATGGTTTCAATGGCCTTCTTCAACCCGTTCGACAGGATATCCGTCCGGCCGATTCTGGCCAACCCTCTGGCTATGGTGAATTCCGGCTCCAGGCCCCTGACGATCTTCTCTGCCGATGAAAATACCTGGCTGCAAAGCTGAAGGACTACGTCCATTCTGGAAGCACCTCCGGTTAAAACAACCAGATCAGGCATGGCCGCTTCCAGCTTGCTTTTGGCATGCGCCAACGCCGCGCCAAACGCATCTTTCCAGCTTTGGCCGTTTAACGCCTTCATGGGAAGCGTTAATATCTTCTCCATTTCATCCCGGTAGATACCGGGCTCAAATTCAATCGGGGGTTTGATGGTCCTGAATTTGAGGCTGCAATCCACAGGCTGGTCCGCCGATGTGTAGAGTTCAGGAATGGAAAAATACTTTTCCTTGCCTTCGCGGCAGGCAATGAGACACTGGCGTTTAAAATGCGGAAAATTTTGAAAAATATCCTCAAGCCGCTGCAGGTCATCGGGATTTTCTTTTTCCATCCGAATCAGCGTTCTTTCAAATATCATTTCTTCAATC